>DAHUZG010000347.1 GCA_027306715.1 Acidimicrobiaceae bacterium | reverse complement strand
CGTGTCGGCTCGGTCGGGCGCCTGCGCAACGTCGAGTACCTCGTCGTCGCCGGACCGCCCGATAAGGTCGAGGCGATGACCGCCCCCGAGCAGAGCCGGCAGCGCCCTGCGAGCGGACCCGCCCGGCCGCTAGCTTGCCAGAGATGAGCGACCGGGTCCGAGACAAGAGCGAGGCCGACAGCGAGGCCGACAGCAACGACTCTGTCTGGAAGTCCGAGCGCGGCGTCGCCGACTGGGTGTCCGGCGAGCGCCGGCGTGAGCAGCGCCGCAGCGAGCAGCGCCGACTGCTGGCAGAGCTGCTGCCGTTCGGCGAGGACGAGGAGTTCCGCTTCGTCGACCTGGGGGCGGGCACCGGGGCGGCGGCGCGGGCCGTGCTCGACTACTACCCGCGCTCGTCCGCTGTCCTCGCGGACTTCTCGCCGCAGATGCGCGAGCAGGCCGCCATCGCCCTCGGCGACTATGCGGGACGCTACGTCTACCTCGAGTACGACCTTCGCGGCGGGCCGTGGCCGGAGGTGGCCTCGGCCGGCGTGCCGGCGGTGATCACCTCCTTGTGCGTGCACCACCTGCCCGACGAGCGCAAAGGTGAGCTCTTCGCCGAGATCTTCGCCCACCTCACGCCCGGTGGCTGGTACCTCAACTTCGACGCCGTCAGCACCGACGACCCGTTGGTCGCCGCCACCTGGAAGCTGGCGAACGACCGCCAGGACCCCGAGACGGCGGCACGGCAGGCGAACCTGAGCCCTGAGGAGAGGCTTCGCCACGAGAACCACCTCCGTCACATGATCCCGCTCGAGCCCCAGCTCGAGCTCCTCCGCGCTGCCGGGTTCGAGGGGATCGACCTCTACTGGAAGCAGCTCGACTTCGTCATCTACGGCGGCCGCCGCCCGGCTGTCGCCGGCTGAGCCAGATCAGCTCACCGGCTGCACGCCGCGGGGGAGCCCGTGGAGCCGCCGGGGGCCCCCGGCACAACCCGGCGGCGGCCTCGGGGCCGCTCTAACCACCCGCCGCCAACAGCTCCGAGAGGCTGAACCAGACGGCTTTGCCGCTCGCGTGCCCGTCCACGCCCCAGTCGTCGGCCAGGGCCTCGACGATGGCGAGCCCCCGCCCCGTCGGCTCGAGCGAGCTCGGCGTGCGACGCCTCGGCGTGCCCGCGCCCTCGTCGGTGACCACGATCCTGACCCCGCCACGGCGCTGCTCGACGGTGAGCCTGAAGCCGCTGCGGGCGTGCTTGACGGCGTTGGTCGCGAGCTCGCTCACCATCAGCTCGACCCGCTGGCGGAGCTGGGCCGACGAACCGGCGAGCAGGTCGGAGACGAAGTGACGCGCCTCGGCCACCGAGGTGGCCGCGTTCGGGAAGCTCGCCTCGGTGCTCACGGCCCGATCCGCAGCACCGAGCCGAGCCCGGTCGCGGTCACCACCTCCCGGATCAGCTCCGAGGGCGACCGGAGCAGGATCTTGGTGCGCCCGGCGGCCCGCAGCATCCCCGCCAGTCCCGACGAGTCCATGAACGACAGCCCGGCGAGGTCGAGCACCAAGGTGTCCAACGACTCGCGGTCAAGCAGCGCTTCGAGCGCCTCGCCGAGCCGGTCGGCGTTGATGAGGTCGAGCTCGCCGCTCACAAACACCACGACCTCACTGCCGTGGTCCTCGACGGCGATCGCGAGCTGCGGCGAGGGCTCGTCGCTCATCGCCATCTCAGCGCCAGGAGGGCGATGTCGTCGGGGGCGCCGCCCGGCGCCAGGGTGGCGATCAGCTCGTCGAGAAGGCCTTCGAGCGGCTCGGGCCCCGCGGAAGCGGCCTCGTGGAGCCGTGCCAGGCCGGCGCTCAGCGCCTCGCCCCGCCGCTCGACGAGCCCGTCGGTGAAGGCGACGAGGGTGTCGCCCTTGTCGAGCAGGAGCCGCACCGCCGAGTAGCTCGCCTCGCCGACGCCGACCGGGGGGCCGAGATCGGTGGTGAGGAATTCGCAGCGGTCACCGCTCAGCCGCAGCGGCTCGAGGTGGCCGGCGTTGGCGAGGAAGAGCTCTCCGCTCGACTGATCGAACAACCCGCACAGCACGGTGGCGAAGCGACCGTCCTGACCGACGTCGAGCTGGCGGCTCAGCTTGGTGAGAACGGCGGCGGGCCCGGCGCCGTCGAGCGCCAGGGCGTTGACGGAGTTGCGCAGCCTCGACATGA
>DAHUZG010000346.1 GCA_027306715.1 Acidimicrobiaceae bacterium | reverse complement strand
CCTCCCAGTCGTTGCCGGCGGGGGCCAACGCCCAGAGCACCCGCCAGCCGTCGACGACGATCGCAATGTGGCGGGCCTGGTGGTGGCGGTAGACGACGCCCTCGGTCGTGACGTGGCGGACGACACGGCCGTGGCGCAGCTGCAGCGGCTCCTTGTCGAAGCTGAGCACGTCGCTGCGGATGCCGCGGGCGTCGAGCCGGCGCACGGCGGCGAGGGTGGCGGCAGGCTCGTCGCAGTTGATCGAGACGTAGACATGGCGCTCGGCGGTGTCGAGCAGCTCGAGGGCACGGCCTTCGACGAGCGGCCAGTCACGAAGCGTCGCCATCACCCGCAGCTCCTCCTGGCCGGTGCCAAACTCGCGCATCAAGCCGACCTCGGCGTCGGCGAGGCGGCGCCGGAAGCTGACGTCGAGCTGGGCGAGCATCTGCTGGGGAGGAAGCGCGGCGAAACGGGTCGGCTTGCCCTCGAGCGAGACGGCCACTCCCTTTCGTGCGAGGCGCCGCAACGTCTCGTAGACCTTCGGCTGCGGGATGCCGGTGAGGTTCGAGAGGGCGTAGCCGGTCATCGGCGGGGCACCGAGCATGCCGAGGTAGGCCTGCGCCTCGTACTGGGTGAAACCGAGCTCGATGAGGCGCTCGACGGTTGCCTGGCTGCTCATCGGGCCTCCCTACGACAGAGAGCAGGTTGAAGGAACCACTCTACCTGCGAAGACAGCGGCGGGAAGGAGAAGCTGTGTTGCGATGAGGTTTCGTCACTGGGCGCCATTCCGCCGGTCGGGGCGCCTTTCGCGGCCGCAGGTCGGCGGCCGGTCGGGCCGAGCCGGCAGGCTCAGACAGCCAGCCGGTCGGCCAGATCCCGCCGCTGCCTCTCCTCGCGAGGGGCCGTCTTCGACCGGCTGTAGTGCCGCCAGGCGAGCGCGGGCAGGCGGAGCGCCGCATCGACGCTGAGCACCGCGCCCGCTCCGACGAGGATCCCGCCGATCACATCGGTTCCGTAGTGCCAGCGAAGCCCGATCACCCCGACGCTCGCCACCGCCACGGCGGCGGCCCCGACAAGGGCGCCGAGCGGCTTGACGAGGCGCGGCAGGACGAGGACGAGGACGACGGCGAGCGCCGTCACTGCCGTCACCGTCCCCGAGGGATAGGAGTCGCCGCCGAGCACACCGTGACGGCCGACGAGCGGCTTGGCGACGCGCTCGGTGACGAAGACGGCTGCGACCGGCCCGACCAGGCAGGCCAGCGCCCGCGCCCGGTCGCGCATCAGGCCGAGGACGGCAAGGACGAGCACGCCGACGACGAACACCTTGGTCGAGCCGAGGGCAGCGGCGTCGAGGTAGGGGCGCCAGGTGAGCCGCTCGGGGATGAGGTTGTAGGCGACGACGTCGAGGCGGTTCTCCCAGGGCCGGCGGACGAAGAGGGCGCCGGCAACGGCGGCGCAGCCGAGGAACGCCAGACCGGCGGTGAGCTCGACGACGGTGAGCGCGAGCCCAGCCGAGGAGGCACGGGCCCACCGGCCCCGGGCGGGCCGTCGGCGAGCGGGCGCGGCCAGGTGGCGGGGCTGCGGGGACGCCATGGCTATCGACACTATTGCCTCAGCCCGCCGCGGCGGGGTCGCGCCCGGCGAGCCGGCGGCGCCACGAGGGCGGCTGCCTCAGCCCGCCGCGGCGGGGTCGCGCCCGGCGAGCCGG
>DAHUZG010000339.1 GCA_027306715.1 Acidimicrobiaceae bacterium | reverse complement strand
GGTGGGGGCGGCGACGGCGTTGCTGGCGGCCACCATCGCCACCTCGCAGGACGACATCAAGAAGGTCCTGGCCTACTCGACGGTGTCGCAGCTCGGGTTCATGTTCATGGCCGTCGGCGTCGGTGCCTACGTGGCGGCGATCTTCCTCATGCTCACCCACGCCTTCTACAAGGCGCTGCTCTTCCTCGGAGCCGGCTCGGTGATCCACGCCATGGACGACGAGCAGCAGTTGCGCCGCTACGGCGGTCTGCTGGCGGTGATGCCGATCACCGGCGGGACCTTCCTCGTGGCGTGGCTGGCCATCGGCGGCGTGCCGCCGTTCAGCGGCTTCTGGTCCAAGTCGCAGGTGCTCGAGAGCGCCTGGCACGTGACCCCGGCGCTGTGGGCGATCGCGGCGGTGACGGCAGTCCTCACCGCCTACTACATCGGCCGGGCCTACTACCTCACCTTCGTCGGGGAGCAGCGCTGGCGCGAGGCACGGCCTGCCGGCGACGGTCACGGCGGCGTCAGCGGCGGCCCGGGCGAGCAGCACGAGGGCGGCCACCGCCACCCGCTGCACCCGCACGACCCGGGCCTTGTGATGACGATCCCGCTCGTCGTGCTCGCCTTCGCCAGCTTCTTCGGGCTTTTCATCAACCTGCCGTTCAACCCGACCTTTCCCTTCCTCGAGCGCTGGCTCGCCCCCGTCGTCGCCCACAGCTCGGTTGTCGAGCATTTCTCGCTGGTCGCCAAGTGGGCCTTCGGGCTCGCCGACGCGGCATTCGCGCTGCTTGGCGTCGTCGTCGCCGCCACGCTCTGGCGGCGGCGCTCGGACGCCCGGAACCTCGAGCCGCGCTTCTTCTTCATGGCGTGGTTCCTCGATTGGGCGCTCGACCATGTCGTCGCCCGGCCCGGCGAGGCCTTCGCCGCCTTCGCCAGCGCCGTGATGGAGAACAAGCTCATCGACGGCGCCGTCAACGGCGCCGCCTCGGTTGTCGGCCGGGGCGGCTCGGTGCTGCGTCGGATCCAGACCGGCTACGTACGCACCTACGCCCTCGGCTTCTTGGCCGGCGTCGTGGCGCTCGTCGCCTACCTCCTGACGCGGGTGGTCGGATGACCCCAGCCGCCGCCCGCCTCGTGGCAGCTCACGGCGCCCAGGTGGCCGCCGCCCACGCGGCCGCCCACGCCGTCACGAGTGCTCTCGGCGAGACCGCCGGCGAACGCGCCTTTCCCTATCTCACGACGCTCGTGCTCGTGCCTCTCGGCGCCGCCCTCGTCGTGCTCGTCCTGCCGCGCCGTCAGCACCTGCTCATTCGGCTGACGGGCTTTGCCGCTTCGCTCGGGGTGCTCGGCATCGCGGCGGCGGTGCTCGACCAGTTCCAGGCCGGCTACGGCGGTTACCAGATGGTCTCGAGCCACCCGTGGTTCGGTGCCGTCGGCATCTCGTGGAGCCTCGGCGTCGACGGTATCTCGCTGTTCTTGGTGATGCTCTCGGCGCTGCTGTTCCCGATCGCGTTCGTCGGTGGGAGCGAGCGGGCGAACCCGAAGGTCTTCACCGTCTGGATGCTGCTGCTCGAGACCGCGTGCCTCGGAAGCTTCCTCTCGCTCGATGTGATGCTGTTCTTCCTCTTCTTCGAGGCCTCGCTCGTCCCGGTGTACTTCATCATCGCCGGATGGGGCCACGAGGAGCGGGGGAGCGCGGCGACGAAGTTCTTCGTCTACACCTTCCTCGGCTCGGCCTTCCTGCTCGTCGGCATCATCACCCTCGCCGTGTTCCACCAGAGCCAGACCGGCGTGCTCACCTTCGACGTCCGCCAGCTCGCGAGCACCCACCTCTCGGGGCCGGCGGGGATCGCGCTCTTCCTCGCCTTCACCGTCGCCTTTGCCGTCAAGGCGCCGATCTTCCCGTTCCACACCTGGTCGCCGTCGGCCTATCGCGAGGCGCCTGTCGCCGGCTCGGTGATCCTCGCCGGCATCATGGCCAAGCTCGGCACCTATGGGGTGATCCGCTTCGACCTCGGCCTCTTCCCGCACGCCACGGTGACCCTCGCCCCACTGCTGCTGAGCCTCGGCGCCGCCGGGATCATCTACGGGGCGATCGTCGCCGCTGTGCAGCGCGACCTGAAGCGCCTCGTCGCCTTCTCGTCGCTGGCGCACCTCGGCTTCATCGTCGTCGGCGCCTTCGCGCTCACCGGCGAGTCGGTCTCGGGAGCCGTGCTGCAGATGGCCAACCACGGCCTCTACACCGCTGCGCTGTTCTTCCTCATCGCCATGATCTACCGGCGGCGCGGAACCTTCGACGTGCGCCGGCTACGCGGCCTGCAGCGCGCCGCGCCGATCATGGCCGCCGTCTTCATCCTCGTCGTGATGGCCTCGATCGGCGTGCCCGGCCTGAACGGGTTCGTCGGCGAGTTCCTCATCCTCGCCGGCACCTTCCTCACCCACCGATGGTGGGCGGTGGTCGCCGTCATCGGCGTCGTGCTCGCTGCGGTCTACCTGCTCTGGGCCTACCAGCAGGTCTTCCACGGCCCGCAGGACCCGAGCGAGGAGCGGCCGTTCGCGGAGATGACCTGGCGTGAAGGGGCCGTGCTCGCTCCCTTGCTGATACTCATCGTGTTCCTCGGAGTCTGGCCGAAGCCGGTGCTCGACAGGATCACCCCGTCGGTCGACGCGCTGCTCACCCAGGTCGACCGGAGCGCCCATCCGGTCGTCCCGCTCGCCGGCCAACCCGTCGGCGCCACCTCGACCTCGGCGGCGCGCGGCCACGGCGGCACCGTCGCCGCGCAGACCGCAGCGCTCGGCGCCGCCGCCACGTCCTCGGCCGGCGCCACGGGTAGCCGCCAGGTCCTGCGCCCGCACGGCGGGACCGCGGCGAGGAGGAGCAGTTGAGGTCCGCCGTCCCCGGCCTCGCCGGAGCCCAGATCCACTCGGTGCTGTCGCTTCTGCACCCGCACCTGCTCGCGGCATCGACCATCACCCTCCCGGCGGTGGACTACACGACGATCCTCCCCGAGCTGATCCTGCTCGGCGGCAGCCTTGTGCTGCTGTTGGTGTCGTCGGTGACGACCCGCCAGCTGCCGACGGAGACCTATGCCGCGGCGACGATCGGTCTCGGCACGGCGTCGCTCATCGTCTCGCTGTTCCTCTGGCGCGACATCACGGCCCGCGGCCCGCTCAGCGCGATCGCCAACTCCGTCGACATCGACGGCTTTGCCGTGCTCTTCCTCGTCCTCAGCTCCTGCCTGGTGATCGTCGGGGCGCTCGCAGCGGCCGGCTACCTGCGCCGCGAGGGGATCGGTGGCTGCGAGTACTACGTGCTCATCTGCGTCTCGGCCGGCGGGGCGATGCTGATGGCCTCGGCCAACGACCTCATCCTCATCTTCCTCGGCCTCGAGATCCTCTCGATCCCGCTGTACGTGATGTCAGGGATGGACCAGCGCCGCGAGGGCTCGGGCGAGGCGGCGATGAAGTACCTCGTGCTCGGCGCCTTCTCCTCGGCGATCTTCGTCTACGGCATCGCCCTCATCTACGGTGCCACGGGCTCCACCAACCTCGCCGAGATCGCCGCTTTCCTCGCCCACAACGTGATCCTCCACAACGGCGTCCTGCTCGGCGGGATGGGCCTGCTGCTCGTCGGCTTCTCGTTCAAGGTGGCGGCCGTGCCGTTCCACTTCTGGGCGCCGGACGTCTATGTCGGCGCGCCGACGCCGGCCACGGGGTTCATGGCGGCGATCGCCAAGGTCGGGGCGTTCGCGGCGCTGCTGCGCGTGTTCGTCTCGAGCCTTCCGACGCTGCGCAGCGACTGGCAGCCGGTCGTCTGGGTGATCGCCGTGCTCACCCTCTCGCTCGGCGCCATCGTGGCCGTCGCGCAGCGCAACGTGAAGCGGATGCTCGCCTACTCGTCGATCAACCACGCCGGGTTCATCCTGCTCGGGCTGCAGGCCGCGACCACCCGCGGCGTCGCCGGCAGCCTCTACTACGTCTTCACCTACGCGCTGCTCGTCGTCGGTAGCTTCGCCGTCGTCGCCATCGTCGGTGGCCGCGGGGATCAAGGCCACGACCTCTCCAACTATCGAGGTCTCGCCCGCCGCCAGCCGGTGCTGGCGACGACCTTTGCCGTGCTGCTGCTCGCCCAGGCGGGGGCACCTTTCACGACCGGCTTCTTCGCCAAGCTCTACGTCCTCGAGGCGGCGATCGACAACCACAGCTATGCCCTGGCCGTGATCGCTATGGTCTCTGCCGCGGTGGCGGCCTTCTTCTACCTGCGGGTGGTGCTCACGATGTTCGGAGCGCCCGAGACCGCTGGCGAGGAGGCGGTCGAGCACCTGAGCGTCCTCGTCCCGCAGCCCGCCGGCCCGGCGCCGCTGCTCGCCGACTCGGTCACGCTCGGCAGTGGTGCGGTGGCGACGATGACGATGAGCGAGACCCGCGCCGCTCTTGTCGCCGACCCTCGCGGCACCGACGACCTCGGTCCGACGCCGCTCGCACGCCTCGGCGTCTCGCCGTGGGTGGCGACGGCGCTTCTCTGCACGGCGGGAGCAACAGTGCTGTTCGGGGTCTGGCCGCAGGAGCTGGTCGACTTCGCCCACCAGGCGACACTTCTTTTCTGACGCCGGTCTTGTGACGCCGGAGGCGCAAGCTCGCAGCCGATCATGGCCGCACCCTCCGGCCTCCGGCCTCCGGCTGCCGGGAGCTACTCCCGGAAGTTGCCGAACTGCAGCGGGATGCCGATGTCCTTCTGCTTGAGCTCGGTGATGACGGCCTGCAGGTCGTCACGCTTCTTCCCGGTGACCCGGACCTGTTCGCCCTGGGCCTGGGACGTGACGCCCTTCAGACCGAGATCTTTGATCGTCTTGTTGATCGTCTTCGCGTGGTCCTGGGAGATGCCGGCCTGGAGGGTGACGACCTGGCGGACCGCGCCGCGGCTGGCCTGCTCGACCTTTCCGTAATCGAGCGCCCGGAGCGAGACGTTGCGCTTCACGAGCTTTTCCTCGAGCACCTGGGCCAGTGCTCGCAGTCGATCCTCGCTCGGGGCGTTCAGCTCGATCTCGGTCGGGCGCAGGTCGATGCTCGCGCCGGTGTCCTTGAAGTCAAAGCGCGTCGCCACCTCTCGGACGGCCTGGTCGACGGCGTTGCGGACCTCTTGGAAGTCGAGCTCGGAGGTGACGTCGAAGGTCGGCATGGAGTCCAAGGTATCGCCTGGGCCGCGACGGTTTCGGGCATCGCCGCGATCGGCAAGCATGGGGGAGACAGACGAGGAGGCGGCGCATGGTCGAGATCGAGGACTACCGGTACTTCGTCGATGCGGCGCTCGATGAGATGGCAGCGATCCTCGGCGACCTCGGGGACGAGCTCGCCAATCGCAAACCGGACCTCGTCGGTGCGAACTCGCCGGTGCAGATCCTCACCCACTGCCTCGGGGTGATGGCCGGCTGGATCGGCGGCTTCGCGGCGGGGCGCACGATCGTGCGTGACCGCGACGCCGAGTTCGCGGCGGTCTCATCGGTGGCCGATCTCCTGGCGCAGATGGCGGAGTCGCGGGCCGCGTTCGTCGAGGACCTCGCCTCGATCGAGCCCTCGGCGCCGCCGCGCCTGGCGGTGCCGCCCCCGAACGGCGCGCTGCCGATCGGGGCCACCCAAGGGGGCATCTGTCTCCACGTCTACCAAGAGCTCGTTCAGCATCTCGGCCAGCTCGAGCTGACGCGGGACCTGCTCCGGGCCGAGTAGAGCCCGGCCGATTGGGCTCGGAGCGTGGCGTCGGAGTCCGATAGGGTGTCGGCCCTCGGGTCGGTACCCAAGTGGCCAACGGGAGCAGACTGTAAATCTGCCGGCTCAGCCTTCGTAGGTTCGAATCCTACCCGGCCCACTGCTCCTGACAGGGGTCGAACCTGTTCGCCCAGGTAGATGGGGAGCGGGTTCGACCCCTGTCAGCGTTTCTTGGTCGAACGCCCGACCCCGCTCGGCCGTGGGGTCCTGGGGAGGGCCGGGCTCGGTGCTGTTCGGAACGGTGATCGAAGCAATCTCGTGCCCGTTCGGCGTGAGCTCCTTGAGGACGATCGGGGAAGTCACGCCGAAGCTGCCGTCCACGGTGGAGTTGTTGAAGTCCTCGGGGAAGCTGCCATTTTCGACCGCGGTGCTGCAAGGGTCGTAGGAGTTCGTTGCGGTGCTGCACCCCCGGGGGGGAGC
>DAHUZG010000335.1 GCA_027306715.1 Acidimicrobiaceae bacterium | reverse complement strand
ACCGAGGGTGCGGTTGCGATGGGCGCGCACGCCGAGGTCGACCTGTGCGACGGCGCCGGCGCCGAGGCGCTCGGCGGTGTCGATGAGGAGCGCGATCTCCACTCCGTACCCGTCGGCGAGGTCGATCTGGTCGAGCAGCTCCCGCCGTAGCGCGGTCTCGCCGGCGAGCGGCTGCTCGATCCCGGTCAGCTCAGGGAAGAGCAGGGAGAGCATCGGCTTGGCGACGAGCTCGGTGACCCGCCCGCCGCCGCTCGGCTCTCCTCCGAGGGGCCGCAGGTAGGCGCCCTTCACGAGGGCGAAAACATCCGCGCAGAGCAGCGGTCCGAGCAGCCCGGCGACGAAGTGCGGCCGGAGGTTCGTCACGTCGGCGTCGAGGAAGACGATCAGCTCAGAGGACGTGGCCGTCACGCCGCGCCGCATCGCTCCGCCCTTGCCGAGGCTCGTCGGGGAACCGTCGGGTCCCGGCGCGGCGCTGCGGACGACCCGAGCGCCGGCGGCGGCCGCCCGGGCGGCGGTGTCGTCGGTCGAGCCGTCGTCGACGACGAGGATCTCGTCGACGAGGCCGGCATGCTCGACGAGCGCCGAGGCTATGGGGGCGACGACGCCCGCCACGGTGGCCGCCTCGTTGCGCGCCGGGATCACCACGGCGACGCTGCGGGTCCCCTTCTCGTCGAGCAGGCGGTCGAGGGGGAACTCGCGGTGGTCGAAGGTGGCGACGGGGCGGGGCGGCCCCGACGGGGAGAGGATCACGGCCCGATCTTTGCGTGCCGGCGGCCCACGAGCAACGTGTTGCCGTTGCCGTTGCCGTTGCCGTTGCCGTTGCCGTTGCCGTTGCCGTTGCCGTTGCCGTTGCCGTTGCCGTTGCCGGCGCCACAGGCGACGGCGCGGGCGGCGCCGGGCGTCACAGCCGGTCGGAAGGGTTCCGGGCGCTGGTGGCCGGGAGGCGGGCAGGCAGGCCGCGTTGACGGGGCGATCCGGATCGGCCACACTGTCGCCACATCATCCAGAGCGGTCGAGGGACGGGCCCTGCGACGCCGCGGCAACCAGCACCGATCCTTTCCGAGGCGGTGCGACGGTGCCAATGCCCGACCGATGAGGGAGGTCCCATGGGACACGTCGAAGCTCTGCGCTGCCGTGAGTGCGGGCGTCGCTACGCGGCGGTGGCCCTGCACGCCTGCGACTACTGCTTCGGACCGCTCGAGGTCGTCTACGACTACGCGGCGATCGCCGCCTCCGTCTCGTGGCGGCGGATCGCCGAGGGGCCGCCGACGATGTGGCGCTACGCCGACCTGCTGCCGGCCGATCCGGCCGGGGCGGTCGATCTCGGGGCCGGCTTCACCCCGCTCGTCCGTGCCGACCGCCTCGCCGAGGCGCTCGGGCTCGGCGAGCTGTGGCTGAAGGACGACACCCGCAACCCGACCGGCTCGTTCAAGGACCGCGTCGTCTCGGTGGCGCTGACCAAGGCCCGCGAGCTCGGCCTCAAGGTGGCCGCCTGCGCCTCCACGGGCAACCTCGCCCACGCCGTCGCTGCGCACGCGGCGCGGGCGGGGATGGACTCCTACGTGTTCATCCCCTCGAACCTCGAGCAGACCAAGATCGTCATGACCGCCGTCTTCGGCGGACGGGTGATCGCCGTCGACGGCGACTACGACGACGTCAACCGGCTCTGCGCCGAGCTCGCCTCCGAGCATCCGGACTGGGCCTTCGTCAACGTCAACGTCCGCCCGTACTACTCGGAGGGCTCCAAGACGCTTGCCTTCGAGGTCGCCGAGCAGCTCGGGTGGCAGACTCCCGACCACGTCGTCGTCCCGATCGCCTCCGGCTCGCAGCTGACGAAGATCGCCAAGGGCTTCCGCGAGCTCGCCACGGTCGGGCTGCTCGGAGCCGACGGCCCCGGTGGAGACGGCGCGGTACGCATCTCCGGCGCCCAGGCCACGGGTTGCTCACCGGTGGCGCAGGCCTTCGCGACCGGTGCCGATCAGGTGCGACCGGTCAAGCCCTCGACGATCGCCAAGTCGCTCTCGATCGGCAACCCGGCCGACGGGATCTACGCCCTCGAGACCGTCCGCTCGAGTGGCGGGGCGATCGAGTCGGCGGCCGACGACGAGATCCTCGAGGCGATCGAGCTGCTTGCCCGCACCGAGGGGATCTTCGCCGAGACCGCCGGCGGGGTGACGATCGCCTGCCTCGCCAAGCTCGCCCGATCCGGCGTCGTGCGCTCGGACGAGCGGGTCGTCGCCTACATCACCGGCAACGGGCTGAAGACCGTCGAGGCGCTCGCCGGCCGAGCCGGACCGAGCGCGACGATACGTCCGCGGCTCGAAGAGTTCGAGGAGCTCGAGGAGCTGCGGGGCCTCGAGGGCTTGCGGGGCCTCGAGGGCGCCGCCCGGCGCGCGGTCGCCGGAGGCCACGAGAGCGAGGGAGCGCCACGATGAGCGTCACCGTCAGGATCCCGACCCAGCTCCGCGCGCTCACCGGCGGCACCGGCGAGGTGCAGGTGGAAGCCGCCTCGGTGAGCGACGCCCTGGCGGCGCTCGAGGCGGCCTACCCCGGCATCGCCGAGCGGCTGATCGACGACGACGGTCGGCTGCGCCGTTTCGTCAACGTCTTCCTCGCCGACGAGGACATCCGCTTCCTCGACGGCCTCGACACCAAGGTGGGCGATGGGCAGACGATCTCGGTCGTGCCCGCGGTCGCCGGCGGCTAGCCGGCGGCCAACTGGCGGCGCAGCTCGCCGACCTCCCGGCGACGTCGGCTCCGGCCAAAGCCCCGGCCGCAGCCCGGCCAAAGCCCCGGCCGCAGCCCCGCCAAAGCCCCGGCCGCAGCCCGGCCAAGGCCCCGGCCGCAGCCCGGCCGGGGGACGGTGGCGCTCTCGGCTTGCGAGTGCTGGCGGGCGCGCTATCATTAGCACTCGATACCAGAGAGTGCTAAGGCGCTCGGCAGCGCCGGCAGGCGAGGGAGGACCACCCAGATGCCGAAACTCATTGCCTTCGACGAGCAGGCCCGACGGGCGCTCGAGAGCGGCATGAACCAGCTCGTGGACGCCGTCAAGGTGACACTCGGCCCGAAGGGCCGCAACGTGGTGCTGGAGAAGAAGTGGGGTGCCCCGACGATCACCAACGACGGGGTATCGATCGCCAAGGACATCGAGCTCGAGGAACCCTTCGAGAAGGTCGGCGCCGAGCTCGTCAAGGAGGTCGCCAAGAAGACCGACGACGTCGCCGGTGACGGGACGACGACGGCCACCGTGCTAGCCGGGGCGCTCGTGCGCGAGGGCTTGCGCAACGTCGCTGCCGGCGCCAATCCGATGTCGTTGAAGAAGGGCATCGAGGCGGCCGTCGAGGCGGCGATCGGCAGCCTCAAGGAGCTCGCCCGCGACACCGACTCGAAGGACCAGATCGCCCAGGTCGCCTCGATCTCGGCGGCCGACAACGAGATCGGCTCGATGATCGCCGAGGCGATCGACAAGGTCGGCAAGGACGGAGTGATCACCGTCGAGGAGTCGCAGACCTTTGGCATGGAGATGGACCTCGTCGAGGGGATGCGCTTCGACAAGGGCTACATCTCGCCGTACTTCGTCACCGACGCCGAGCGGATGGAGGTCTCCCTCGAGGATCCCTACATCCTCTTGCACGGCTCGAAGATCTCGGCCGTGCGCGACCTGCTGCCCGTGCTCGAGAAGGTGATGCAGACCGGCAAGGCCCTCGTCATCATCTCCGAGGACGTCGAGGGCGAGGCCCTCGCCACCCTCGTCGTCAACAAGATCCGCGGCACCTTCAAGTCGGTCGCCGTCAAGGCCCCCGGCTTCGGTGAGCGCCGCAAGGCGATGCTCCAGGACATGGCGATCCTCACCGGCGGCCAGGTGATCACCGAAGAGGTCGGGCTCAAGCTCGAGAACGTCACCCTCGACCTGCTCGGCCGTGCCCGCAAGATCGTCGTCACCAAGGACGAGACGACCGTCGTCGAGGGCGCCGGCTCGGAGTCCGACATCAAGGGCCGGATCAGCCAGATCAAGACCGAGATCGAGAACACCGACTCCGACTACGACCGCGAGAAGCTGCAGGAGCGGCTCGCCAAGCTCTCGGGCGGGGTGGCGGTCATCAAGGTCGGCGCGGCCACCGAGGTCGAGCTCAAGGAGAAGAAGCACCGCATCGAGGACGCCGTCTCGACGACCAAGGCGGCGATCGAGGAGGGCGTCGTGCCCGGCGGTGGCGTTGCGCTGCTGCGTGCCCAGGCGGCCATCCTCGACCGCGCCGAGAAGCTCGAAGGCGACGAGGCGACCGGAGCCCGCATCGTGGCCCGGGCCGTCGAGGAGCCCCTCAAGCAGATCGCCGTCAACGCCGGCCTCGAGGGCGGCGTCGTGGTCGAGAAGGTGCGCAACATGAAGGGCCTCGCCGAGGGCTTGAACGCCGCCACGGGTGAGTACGAGGACCTGTTCAAGGCCGGCGTGATCGACGCCGCCCAGGTCACCCGCTCGGCGCTGCAGAACGCAGCGTCGATCGCCGGCCTCTTCCTCACGACCGAGGCGGTCGTCGTCGACAAGCCCGAGGAGAAGGCTGCTCCGGCGATGCCGGGCGGCGGCGGGATGGACGACTTCTAAGCCGTTCTTCGACCACCGGCCGCCGCGTTGCGGCGCCGGGACCGAACCGAGCAGTGACCCGACGGGGGGCGCCGAGCGCCCCCCGTCGTCGCGTGCCGCGGCGCGGAAGGGCGCGTGAGCTTCAAGACGGTGCTGGGTCGTACAGTCACTGCGTGACCCGCGAGGCGACGTGAGCGTCGAGCGGCGCGGAGCGGGGACGGCACCGGGCGCAGCCCGTGCGCCGACGCCACACCCGAACCTCGCGCTCCTCGTCGTCGTGATCGGCGTGCTCATCACGGCGATCGACACCACCATCGTCGTCCTCGCGCTGCCGGAGATCCAACGCTCGCTGCACATCGGTCTGGCTTCGGTCGTCTGGGTGATCATCGGGTACCTCTTCGTCATCACGGTGCTCTCGACCCAGGTCGGTCGGCTCGGGGACATGTTTGGACGGGTCCGGATGTACGAGACCGGCTTTGTTGTCTTCATCGCGGGGTCACTCGCCTGCGCGCTCGCCTGGAACGAGGCGTCGCTCGTCGCCTTCCGCCTCGCTCAAGGCGTCGGCGGTGCGCTCATCACCGCCAACTCCGGCGCGGTGATCGCCGACAACTTCCCCGAGGACCGGCGGGGCCGCGCCTACGGCTTCAACTCGATCGGCTTCAACACCGGCGCGGTGTTCGGCGTCGCGCTCGGCGGCATCATCGTCACCTACTTCTCGTGGCGCTGGATCTTCTGGATCAACCTCCCCATCGGTATCGCCGCGGTGGCGCTCGCGCGGCGGGTTCTCGTCGACCCCGGAACCCGCGAGCGCTCGCGGCTCGACTGGTTGGGCATGGCCACGCTCGGTCTCGGGCTCTTCGGCCTTCTGTGGGCGATGGTCAAGCTCACCTCGGAGTCGCTCGACCCGACGATCATCGGGTACTTCGTCGGTGGCCTCGTCATGCTCGTCGTGTGCTGGCAGGTCGAGAGGCGCGTCCGGCAGCCGATGCTCGATCTGAGTCTTTTCCGGGTCCCGACGATGACGCCGTCGCTCCTCGCGGCGATGTTCCAGAGCCTGGCGAACTTCTCGGTGTTGTTCCTTCTCTTGATGTACCTGCAAGGAGCGCGCCAGCTGAGCCCGATCCATGCTTCGTTGCTGCTCGTGCCGGGATACGTCATCGGCGGCTTGGTGGGTCCTTTCGCCGGTCGGATCGCCGATCGTCGAGGGGCGGCGCTGCCGGCGACCGTCGGACTCGGCATCCAGACGGTCGCTCTGCTGGCCTATGCGCAGCTCGGGCTCTCGGCACCGCTCTGGGCCGTCGCCGCGGCGTACGTCGTCGGCGCGCTCGGTGGCGGCTTCTTCTTCCCGTCGAACAACTCGGCCGTCATGAAGGCGGCGCCGCACTACGACTTCGGCATCACGTCCGGCCTGCTGCGGACGTTCGCGAACGTCGGCATGGTCTTCTCGTTCGCGCTGGCGATCGTCGTCGCCGCGCAGTCGATCACCAAGAAGGAGGCGTTCGCCATCTTCGTCGGCAACGACACCTTGACGCGCTCGACGGCTGCGGCCTTTACCGACGGTGTCCACGCGGCGTTCCTGGCCTCGACGTCGCTCATGGTCATCGCAGCAGTTCTCTCGGCGGTCCGCAACCACTCCCCGGCAGCGGAGCATCCGAAAAGCTAGCGACGGCTGGTGAGGTCGGATCGCTGCGCCTCGTAGACTGGCGCGATGGAGAGCGAGCATCTTGGGGTGGACGGCCCACCCGAAGCGGGCTGGGGAGTGCTCCACCTGTTCTGCCGCGTCGGGGACGGGACGATCCGCGACGGCGTGGAGCTGGCGCTGAAGCGCTGCGAGGGAGCCGGCAACCAGATCGTGACGGTCTCGCTGCTCGGGCACAAGGCCGATCTGGCCGTCCTGGCGCTCGGGCCGGCCGGGGCAGAGCTGCGCCTGCTGCAGACCGATCTGCGGCTGGCCGGGTGTGAGATCGCCTGGTCGTTCGTCTCACGCACCGAGCTGAGCGAGTACGCGGCCGGCGTGCCCGCCCAGATGCGCGAGGCGCGGCTCCATCCGACGCTGCCGCCCGAGGGGCTGACGGCCTTCTGCTTCTATCCGATGAGCAAGCGCAGGCTCGCCGAGGACAACTGGTACCGCTTGAGCTACGACGAGCGGCTGCGGCTGATGTACGAGCACGGCGCCTCAGGCCGCCGCTTCCGCGGCCGCGTCCTCCAGCTCGTCACCGGCGCCACCGGACTCGACGACTGGGAATGGGGCGTCACCCTGTTCGCGCGCACTCCTGACGACCTGAAGGACTGCGTCTACTCGATGCGTTACGACGAAGCCTCGGCGCGCTACGCCGAGTTCGGCCCGTTCGTCACCGGGACCGTCGGGTCTCCCACGACCGTGCTCGAGGCGATCGGTGCTGGCTCGCCGGTCTCGTCCGGCGCCGGGGCGGCGGACGAGGCCCGTTGACCCGTGCGCCGTCGCATCCCGCCGCCGCGCTCGAGCGGCTGCGCCGCGAGCTGCGCTGCGCGCCGCCGCTAGCGGTCGCCTTCTCCGGAGGCGCCGACTCGGCGCTCCTCGCCTTTGTCGCCACCGAGGTGCTCGGCCCCGAGCAGGTGACCTGTGTGACCGCGGTCTCCCCCTCGCTGGCGCCGAGCCAGCTGGCGGACTGCTCGGCGCTGGCGAGCGAGTGGCGCCTGCGCTTCGTCGCCGTGCCGACCGACGAGCTCTCGCGGCCGGCTTACGTGGCCAACGGCGCCGACCGCTGCTACCACTGCAAGGTCGAGCTGATGGAGGTGCTCTCGCCGCTCGCCGCCGCACTGGGCGCCGTGCCGGCGCTCGGGGTCAACCTCGACGACCTCGGCGAGCACCGCACGGGGCAGCGGGCCGCCGTCGAGCACGGGGCGCTGTTCCCCCTCGTCGCCGCCCGGCTCGACAAAGCGGCGGTGCGTGCAGCCTCGGAGCTTCTCGGCCTGCGGACCTTCGACAAGCCCGCCGACGCCTGCCTCGCCTCGCGACTGCCACAGGGCACGCCGGTCAGCGCCGAGCTGCTCGGTCGGGTCGGCCGGGCCGAGGCGGCGCTGCGCCGGCTCGGCTTCGGACAGCTGCGCGTCCGCCACTACGGCGACGCCGCTCGGATCGAAGTCGACCCCGACGAGCTCGCCCTCGCCGTGGAGCGTCGTCGTGACGTCGCCGAGGCGGTCCACGCCGCCGGATACCGCTATGTCACCCTCGACCTCGAGGGGTTCCGCTCGGGAAATCTGGCCCCGCTGACCGAGGCGTCGATGCCAGGATCGAGGGTGTGAGCGAGATGGCACCCGTGGCAGTGCGCCTGCGCCTCGTCTTCCCGGAGGAGCTCGTCCGCGAGCCGGTGCTGGCGCGGCTGTCGCGCCGTTTCGACGTCGAGCCGAACATCCGCCGTGCAGCGGTCGATGCCGACTCCGGCTGGATAGTCTGCGAGCTGACCGGCGAGAGGGCGGCGATCGAGCAGGCGACGGCGTGGCTCGAATCGACGGGTGTGCGCGTCGAGCTCCTCGGCGACGTCGTCGAGAGCTGACAAGCGGGCTCGCCGCCGGTCGATCGGCGGCCGGCGCCCCCGTGCTCAGCGGCCCCCGTGCTCAGCGGCGCGGCGGCCCGCCGAGGCTCCAGCCGGCGCTCGAGGTCGAGCGTGGCTCGTAGAAGAGGCAGCCGCTCGGGCAGGCGAAGGGGAGCGTCTCGTTGGCGCCGAGCGTGCAGCGCTCAATGCGCTCAGGGCTGGCGATGTGGTGACGGCCCGTCCGCACGGTCTGCATCACGTAGTGGCGGCAGTCTTCGAGCACGTGCGCGGAGCTCACCCGGCCAGGATAGATCCGCCCCCACGGCCGCCGTCGGCGCTGCGGGCGCGCTGCGGGCGCACCGGCGCGCAGTGGCCGCAGTAGCGTCGCCGGGGTGGTCGGCGAGCCGGTACCCGTAGCGGACCTGCTTCGCTGGAGCGAAGCTCTGGCGGGGCTGGCGAGGACCGGGATGGGCTTCACGACGAGCGAGTTCGAGCGCGAGCGCTTCGAAGAGGTGCTGCGTGTCGCCGCCGATATCCGCCACGAGGCGGCCGTCCGCCTCGCCGGAGCCGGCCACGCCAGCGACACCGGCACGGCGGCGGCGCTCGTCCAGGAGTGGATGCGCTCGGTAGGCGAGGGACTGGCCGGCTACGTCACGCCGAGGCTCGCCGTCGGGGCCGTGGTCGGCGACGACGCCGGACGGATCCTGCTCGTGCAGCGTGCCGACTCCCTGGTCTGGCTGTACCCGACCGGATGGGTGGACGTCGGCTACTCGGCCTCGGAGATCGCAGCCAAGGAGGTCTACGAGGAGACCGGCATCGAGGCCGAGCCGCTGCGGGTGCTGGCGGTCCTCGACGGAATGCGGCTCGGCTTCACTCAGGCGCCCCTCTATTCGCTCGTGTTCCACTGCCAAGCCGTCGGTGGGTCGCTGCGCCGGCATCCGCTCGAGTGCGCAGACGTCGGCTGGTTCGGCCGCGCCGAGCTGCCGACGCCGCTCGCCGGCGGCGAGCGCTGGGTCGACCTTGCCTTTGCCGCCGTCGCCGGTCAGCCGGTCGAGGTGGCCTTCGACCCGCCGCGGCGACCGCTCTGGCGTGGCTCGATCGAGGGTCCCGAGGGTGCGGAGGGTCCCGCCCGCGGTAGGTCCCGCGGCGAGCTCGCCGAGGGATGAGCAGCCCGCCGCCCGCTCAGTGGGAGCGCTTCTGGCGCAGGTAGCGCTCGACCTCCTCGGCGAGACCCTCGGCCGAGAGGTCCGAGCCGACGATCTCCTCCATCTCCTCGATGCGGGCGACGTAGGCGGCGATGTTGTCGTCCTCGGTGACGAGCTGGTCCATCCGCCGCTCGTACTCGACGGACTGCTCCTCGAGCTCGGGAACGGTGATCTGCGCCCCGACGAGGCCACCGCAGGCCCTGAGCAGCGCGACCGCCGCCTTCGGCGAGACGGGGAGGGAATAGCACGGCACCGAGGCCCAGAGGGAGATGGTCGGCATCCCCGCTTCGGCGAGGACGTGACCGAGCACCCCGACGATGCCTGTCGGGCCTTCGTAGGCGGACGCGGCGAGCCGGTTCAAGCTCAGCACCGAGTCGTCGCTCGCTGCAGCGCTGACCGGCACCGGGCGGCTATGGGTGATCTCCGAGAGGTAGGCGCCGAGGGTGATCACCTCGGTCACGCCGAGCCGGCGCGCCAGAGCGAGGACGCTCTCGCAGTAGGTGCGCCACCTGAGGTTCGGCTCGTGGCCCCGCAGCAACAGGATGTCGCGCCCGCCGCCGGGCAGGCGAGCCATCGACACCGTGGTGCTCGGCCACTCGATCGAGCGCGAGCGTGTGCCGGCGAGGGTCACCTCGGGGCGCACCTCGGTGAAGTCGAAGAAATCCTCCGGGTCGATCTCGGCCACGGGCTGGGAGTCCCAGCTGGCGGCGAGCACCGCCGCAGCGAGCGAAGCCGCCTCCCCGGCGTCGTTCCAGCCCTCGAAGGCGGCGATCATCGCCGGCCGCACCGGCCGCGGCTTGCCGATGATCCGGAGCGGCGACTGCCCGCTACGACCAAGGGCGCGTCGGTCGGCCCGAACCCGGCCCCGACGAAGCTGCATCCCGACCTCCTCGCTCGGCCCCCACCCTACCGGCGGAGGCGCCGCAAGGGGCGGCCGTCGCCGCCCCTTGGGCGGCCGGCTGTCCCGGTACACTGCGGCCCCGTGCCGCCGGCCGCTTCTTCCTCGTCGCCCGAAGAGCGCCCGCCCGTGGAGATCGAGCGCGTCCTCGAGCCCGCCGACGAGCATGTCGAGGTCTTCCGCCGGCTGCTGCCGCAGCTCTCGTCGGCGCCGGCGCCTGACGTCGCCACCCTCGGCCGTATCTGCGACGACCGCCGGGTGGTGCTGCTCGTCGCCCGCCTCGACGGAGCGATCGTCGGCTCGCTCACCCTTGTCGTGTTCGAGCTGATGACCGGAGTACGGGCGATCATCGAAGATGTCGTCGTCGACGAGGAGGTGCGCGGCGGCGGCGTCGGGATGGCGCTCGTGAGCGAGGGCTTGCGACTCGCCGCCGAGCTCGGCGCCCGCAGCGTGGATCTCACCTCTCGCCCTTCGCGCGAAGCGGCCAACCGGCTCTACGGGCGGGCCGGCTTCGTCCGGCGCGAGACGAATGTCTGGAGATACTCCGTCACATCCTGAGCTTGCCCGACCCCTCCCGGCGGAGGCCGCAGACGCGCCAGCCCGCTCGGCCTCGCAGCTAGCGTGGTCGTCATCGCCCGTCGAGCCGTCAGCGGTGACGAGACAGCCCCCCCGCCGAGCGGCGGCGTCCCCCTCGAGTCGCCAGCGAAGACCCGGTGACCGACTCTGTCGCCCGTTCCGGGACCGGCGGAGGGCCGAGCCGGACGCCGGACCCGGGTGAGGTAGCTGACGACCGGCTCATCAGCGCCGCCGAGCGCACGGCCGCCGAGCTGATGTTCGCTGCGGCCGGCTACGAGACGGCCGCCGACCGGCGCCGCCGCAGGCGCGTCGGCACTCTCGTCGGGGACCCGGCGAGCCGGGACCTGCTGCTCGATCTCACCGACCAGGTTCTGCGGTTCGGCTCGCGCCGGCGAGCGGCACGCCGGCTGCGTGACCTCGTTGCCGAGCGGGGCATCCCGGCGGTCGCTACCGGCCCCGATCGCCTCGCCCTCCTCGTCGGGGCGTGGCTGGCTCCTCGTGTGCCCGGCCTCGTGATCCCGGCTGTCTCGGCTCGCCTGCGGCACGAGCTCTCCGCCGTCGTTCTGCCGGCGGCGCCGCGCGCCCTGGCCCGCCACGCCCGCAGGCGCGCCCGCCGGCACATCCGGCTCAACGTCAACCTGCTCGGCGAGGCGGTGCTCGGCGACGGCGAGGCCAGCCGCCGGACCGAGCTCGTCGCCGGGCTGCTCGCCCGTCCCGATGTCTCCTACGTCTCGGTGAAGATCTCGTCGGTCTGCGCACAGCTCGAGGTGCTCGCGTACGAGGACAGCCTGCGCCGGATCACCGATCGCCTGCGGTCGCTCTACGAGGTCGCGGCATCGTGCGATCCGCCGAGGTTCCTCAACCTCGACATGGAGGAGTACCGAGACCTCGAGCTCACGGTCGACGCCTTCACGACGGTGCTCGCCGAGCCGGCGCTGCGCCACCTCGACGCCGGCATCGTGCTGCAGGCGTACCTGCCGGACTCAATAGCGGCGCTCGAGCGGATCGCCGCCTTTGCTCGGCAGCGATACGCCGACAGCGGCGGAAGGGTCAAGGTGCGACTCGTGAAGGGCGCCAACCTGGCGATGGAGCGCGTCGAGGCCGAGCAGCGCGGCTGGCCGCAGGCGCCGTTCGCGAGCAAGGCCGAGGTCGATGCCAACCTCAAGCGCCTGCTCGAGCTGGCGCTAAAGGCCGAGAACGACGGGGCGCTTCGCGTCGGGGTCGCCAGCCACAACCTCTTCGACATCGGCTGGGCACTGGCCGTGCGGGCCGAGGTCGAGCCGGAGCGCGTCGAGCTCGAGATGCTCGAGGGGATGGCCAACCCGCAGGCGCTGGCTGTCGCCGCGATGGCCGGTCGGCTGCTGCTCTACGCACCGGTGGTGAGGCGCGACGACTTCGCTTCGGCGGTCGCCTATCTCGTTCGCCGCTTCGACGAGAACACCGCTCCGGAGAACTTCCTCGCCCGGCTCTTCGAGCTCAGCCCCGGGGCGCCGAGCTGGGAGGTCGAGCGGGCTCGGTTCGAATCCGCTGTCGCAGCCCGGCGGCTACCCGCCGGCGGCCCGCGACGGCGCCAGGACCGAGCCGCCGAGGAGCAGGCCGCCGAGGAGCAGGCCGCCGAGGTCCGGGCCGTGGAGGAGCGGGCCGTGGGCGGGGGGGCTCCCGCCGAGCCTTTTGCCAACGAGCCGGACACCGACTTCTCGCTCTCTTCGAACCGCCTTTGGCTCGCTCGACATCTCGGCGAGTGGCGCTCGCACGTCGTCGACGTCCCGGCGCTCGTCGACGGCGAGCAGGTCGGGGAACCGATGAGCGGGCGCAGCGCCGATCCGTCCGCCCCGGGCTCGGTCCTTTACCGCTATGTCGAGGCGAACCTCGAGACCGTCGAGCGGGCCGTCGCGGTGGCTGTGCGGGCGGCCGCGCGCTGGCGCCGGCTGAGCGCTGCCGAGCGACGCCAGCCGCTCGAGGCGGTTGCCCGCGCCCTCGCCGGCCGCCGTGGTCAGCTGCTGGCGGTGATGGCTCACGACGCCGGCAAGGTCGTCGGGGAGGCAGACCCGGAGGTCTCGGAGGCGATCGACCTCGCCCGGTACTACGGGCGGGCAGCACAAGCCCTCGATGGACCGCCGGGCGACCGCCACTTCGACCCCTACGGGGTCGTCGTCGTGGCGCCGCCATGGAACTTCCCGCTCGCGATCCCCGCCGGTGGCGTGCTGGCGTCCCTCGCGGCCGGCTCGGCGGTGATCCTCAAGCCGGCACCGGAGACGGTGCTCACCGCTTGGCACCTCGCCCGCTGCTGCTGGGACGCCGGCGTGCCCGGCGACGTGCTCCAGCTCGTACCGACCGCCGACGACGACGTGGGCCGCCGGCTCGTCACCCACCCGAAGGTCGATGCCGTCGTGCTCACCGGCTCCTTCGAGACGGCGCGTCTGTTCCTTGGATGGAAGCCGGAACTGGCTCTTCACGCCGAGACAAGCGGCAAGAACGCCGCCGTCGTGACCGCTGCGGCCGACCAGGACGACGCCATCCGTGACCTGTTGCGCTCCGCGTTCTCCCATGCGGGGCAGAAGTGCTCGGCGGCGAGCTTGGCGATCCTCGAGGCGCCGGTCTACGACGACGCCCGCTTCCTGGCGCGCCTTGCCGATGCTGCCGCCAGCCTGCGCGTCGGGCCGGCGGCCGATCCGGCGACCCAGGTCGGCCCGCTCGTCCGCCCGCCGACCGGCGCCCTCGGGCGCGCCCTCAGCCTGCTCGGACCGGGTGAGCGCTGGCTGCTCAGGCCGCACCAGATCGGCGACAACCCGCAGCTGTGGAGCCCCGGGATCAAGACTGGAGTGCGCCCTGGCAGCGAGTTCCACCTCACCGAGTGCTTCGGCCCGGTCCTCGGGGTGATGCGCGCCGCCGACCTCGCCGAGGCCGTGGAGCTGCAGAACGCCCCCCGCTACGGACTCACCGGTGGCATTCACACCCTCGACGATGCCGAGGTGCGCTACTGGCTCGAGCGCGTCGCGGTCGGCAACGCCTACGTCAATCGCCATGTCACCGGGGCGATCGTCCAGCGCCAGCCGTTCGGCGGCTGGAAGCGCTCCTCGGTCGGTCCGGGCGCCAAGGCGGGCGGCCCGAGCTACGTCGCCTCGCTCGGCCGCTGGTCGGCCGCAGGCGACCGCGACCCCGACCCCGACGCCGACGGGACGGCCGCAACCGGTGCACAGCTCGTCGCGGCACGGAGCTCCTTTGCCCACTGGTCGGCGGGGGAGGACGCGAGTGCGCTCGCTTCGGAGCGGAACACCCTCCGGCTCGTAGCGCTCGGCTCGGTGGGGCTGCGGCTCGGCGCCCCGGTCGACGTCGCGGCGCTGGCGCTGGCGCTTGCCATCGCCGCCGATCTCGGCGTGCACCTCGAGGTCTCGGCTGCGGCGGCACTGCCCGGCCTTCCCGACGGCACGCGGATCGAGCCCGACGCCAGCTACCTCGCCCGGGCGCCCGGCACCGGCGCCGACCGCGTCCGCCTGGTCGCATCGCCGGGCGAGCTCCGCCTGGCGCTGATCGACGCCGGGCTCGACGTCGACGTCGAGCCGCTCAGTCGGCTCGGCGAGGTCGAGCTGCAGCGCTGGACCCGTGAGCAGGCGGTCAGCGAGACGCTCCATCGCCACGGCAACGTGCGCCGCCGCGGCGAGCAGGGCAGCGTCCCCATCGCCGGGCTCGACCGGACCTCCCCGTCGGCCGCGGCGAGCAGCCGGGGCTAGCGGCCGGTGCCGGAGGGGCAGGACCTGAGGTCTGCGCCACGCCAGGTAGTTCGTTAGCCTAACGGTATGCGTGGGCGAGCTCGGGGGATCGAGGCCGCGACCGCCCGTGCCCCTCGACCCCCGGCCTCGATCGGCGGCGACGGCTACAAGTGGGTGGCGCTCACCAACGTCACCCTCGGCGTGCTGCTGGCGACGATCGACTCCTCGATCACCCTTATCGCCATGCCGGACATCTTCCGCGGCATCCATCTCGACCCGCTCGCTGCCGGCAACAGCTTCTACCTGCTGTGGATGATCCTCGGGTTCCTCATCGTCTCGAGCGTGCTCGTCGTCAACTTCGGCCGCCTCGGCGACCTGTTCGGGCGGGTGCGCTTCTACAACCTCGGCTTCGTCGTCTACACGCTGTTCTCCCTGCTGCTCACGGTCACCTGGATGACCGGTCGTGCCGGCGCTGTCTGGCTCATCGTGATGCGGATCTTCCAGGGTGTCGGGGCGGCGCTGATCATGGCCAACTCAGCCGCCATCCTCACCGACGCCTTCCCGCAGGATCAGCGCGGGATGGCGCTCGGCGTCAACAACATCGCCGGGATCAGCGGCACGTTCATCGGCCTCGTCCTCGGCGGCGTCCTCGGGCCGCTCGACTGGCGACTCGTGTTCCTCGTCTCGGTCCCTTTCGGGCTGCTCGGCACCCTGTGGGCGTACTTCAAGCTCGAGGAGCGCTCCGAGCGCGGACGCGGCAGCATCGACTGGCTCGGCAACCTCACCTTCGCCCTCGGGCTGATCCTCGTGATGATCGGCGTCACCACAGGCATCGAGCCGGCCGGCGGTAGCGCCATGAGCTGGACGAGCCCGAAGGTGCTCGCCGAGATCTCCCTCGGCGTCGCGCTGCTCGCCGTCTTCGCCGGCGTGGAGCACCGCGTCGCCGACCCGATGTTCCGCCTGCGGCTGTTCCGCATCCGCGCCTTCACCGCTGGCTGCATCTCGACCCTGCTGGCGGGCATCGCCCGTGGCGGGCTGCAGTTCATGTTGATCATCTGGCTGCAGGGAATCTGGTTGCCCCGGCACGGGTACTCGTTCTCGCGAACGCCACTGTGGGCCGGCATCTACATGCTGCCGCTCACCTTCGGCTTCCTCGTCGCCGGGCCGGTCTCGGGCTACTTGTCGGACCGCTACGGCCCCCGCCCGTTCGCTACCGGGGGGATGCTCGGGACGGCGCTCAGCTTCGCCCTGCTCGAGCTGTTGCCGGTCGACTTCGGCTTCCCGGTCTTCGCCCTGCTGCTGTTCATGAGCGGCGTCTCGCAGGGGTTGTTCGCCGCTCCCAACCGCGCCGGCGTGATGAACAGCCTCCCGCCGCAGCACCGTGGCGCGGGCGGCGGGATGAACTCCACGTTCCAGAGCTCCGCCCAGGTGCTCTCGATCGGCATCTTCTTCAGCCTGATGATCGTCGGGCTGTCCGACAGCCTGCCGGCCTCGCTGCTACGCGGGCTCATCGGCCAGGGCGTGCCGCGCGCCGTGGCGAGCCGGGTGGCCCACCTGCCCCCGGTGTCGGTGCTGTTCTCGGCCTTCCTCGGCTACAACCCGATAAAGACCCTGGTCGGCAAGCCGGTGCTCGGCAATCTCCCGGCGCGCCACGCCGCGGCCTTGACCGGTCGCGGCTACTTCTCCTCGCTCATCTCCACTCCCTTCCGCCACGGCCTTCACGATGCGCTCACCTTCGCCATCGTCGCCTGCCTGATCGGGGCGCTCACCTCGGCGCTGCGGGGCGGCCGCTACGTCTACCGCGAGCGGTCGACCCTGCCGAGATCGGTCCGCGGCGGCCCCGGTGCAGCCGGCGGGCCGCCGGTCCCCCCGGCCGGGCGGCCGCCCACCGCTGCCGCCTGTCGGCCAGTCGCCGGTGCGCCCGGAAGGCGCGTGCCGCGATGCGGGCAGCGGTGCCGGCTGTCGGTCGTTTGGGCCGCAGCGGTGGCCCTGTGTGCGGCGCGGCCGAGAGGGTCGTAGGCTCCGGCGCGAGCCGCCGAGAGCTGTGGCGAGCGAGGAGGAGTCCGGCCGTGGCAGACAGCGTGACGATCACCGACAACAGATCGGGTCAGTCGATCGAGATCCCGATCGTGGACGGGGCCGTCGATTCCGGCGCGTGGTCCAAGCTCCTCCCCGGGCTGTGGCTGCACGACCCCGGGCTCTCGACCACCGCCGAGTGCGACAGCGCGATCACCTTCATCGACGGCGACGCCGGCATACTCGAGTACCGCGGCTACCCGATCGAGCAGCTCGCCGAGCACTCGACCTACCTCGAGGTCGCCTACCTGCTGCTGAACGGCGAGCTGCCGACCCCGCAGCAGTACAGCAGCTGGGTCGACGACGTCACCCATCACACGTTCATCCACGAGAACATGCGCAAGCGGTTCCTCGAGGGCTTCCATTACGACGCCCACCCGATGGGGATGTTCGTCTCGGCGCTGGCGGCCCTGTCGACCTTCTATCCCGAGGCCAAGGCGATCTTCGACCCCGAGGTCCGCTACCGTCAGATCGTCCGGCTGATCGCCAAGGTGCCGACCCTTGCCGCCGCAGCCCACCGCTTCAGCGTCGGGATGCCCTTCATCTATCCCGACAACGGGCTGAGCTTCCCGGAGAACTTCCTGTCGATGATGTGGAAGATCGCCGAGCCCCGCTTCGAGGCCGATCCCGTCCTCGCTCGCGCCATCGACGTGCTGTTCATCCTCCACGCCGATCACGAGCAGAACTGCTCGACGACGACGATGCGCACGGTCGGGTCGTCGCACGCCGATCCCTACGTCGCCGTCGCCGCCGCCGCCGCCGCGCTCTACGGCCCGCGCCACGGGGGAGCCAACGAGGCGGTGCTGAAGATGCTGCACTCGATCGGCTCGATCGAGCAGGTGCCGGACTTCGTCGCCGGGGTGAAGGGAGGCAACGGCCGGCTCCAGGGCTTCGGTCATCGCGTCTACCGGAACTACGACCCCCGCGCCAAGATCGTCCGCCAGCTCGCCTACGACGTCTTCGAGGTGACCGGCAAGAACCCGCTCCTCGACATCGCCCTCAAGCTCGAGGAGGTGGCGCTCGCCGACGAGTACTTCATCTCTCGCAAGCTGTACCCGAACATCGACTTCTACACCGGCCTCATCTACGAGGCGATGGGCTTCCCGATCGACATGTTCACCGTCCTGTTCGCCATCCCGCGCACGTCGGGGTGGCTCTCGCACTACTGCGAGATGCTCGACAAGGACACCAAGATCACCCGGCCCCGACAGGTCTACAACGGCAGTCCCCGCCGCGACTACCAGCCGCTCGGCGAGCGCTCCTGAGCGGCCGGCGCGATCACTGGCGCCGATCGGCATCATGCGCTAGACAGATGACAGCCACGGCGGGGCCCGGCCTGGGGGGCGAGGCCGGCCCCGCCGAGCTTCGCGTCAGCCGAGGTCGGAGCCGACGGCCTGAGCGCGCCCGGTAGGGCAGGCGGAAGCCGGCTCAACCCTGGCGGCGGCGTGCGGCGACGGCGAAGCACGCCACGGCGGTCGCCGCGGCGACGTTCAGCGATCCGAGCGGACCCTCGAGAGGTATCCGCACCCTCAGGTCGCAGCGGCGCCTGGCGAGCTGGCTGATCCCCTTGCCCTCGGCGCCGAGGATAAGGGCGACCCCTTGGGTAGCGATCTCGAGCTCGTCGATCGTGTGGTCGCCGGCGGCATCGAGGGCGACGGTCCACACCTGTCGCCGCGACAGCTGCTCGAGCGCTGCGGGGATGCCGCCGACGCGCGCCCTCGGCAGGTGCTCGACGGCGCCCGCCGCCGCCTTGGCCGCGGCGGGCGAGATGCGGGCGCTGCGGTGCGCCGGCAGGATGGCGCCGGTGGCGCCGGCGCAGAGGGCGCTGCGCAGGATGCTGCCGAGGTTGCGCGGGTCGGTCACGCCGTCGAGCACGACGAGGAACGGCGGCACTCGCTCGAGCAGCAGGTCGAGACCGACCGAGTGCAGCGGCTCGGCTCGGGCGAGCACGCCCTGGTGCGAGTCGGTGACGGCGTGCGCGGCGAGCACCGCAGGCCCGACGAAATGGCACGAGACGCGCCGCGTGCGGGCGAGGGCGACGATCTCCTCGATCAACGGGGACGGATCACGTCCTTCGGCGACGAGGACCTCGCGCACCTGCCTCGTCCCGGCGGCGAGCAGCTCGTGAACGGCGCGCCGTCCTTCGACGTGCTCGCCGCCGAGCCTGCCCTCCTGGGCGGAGCGTGGCGGCCGGCGACGCCGCGGCTGCCCGGCGGCGCTCATGACGTCGCGGTCAGCGGCGCCGAACCCGCCTCTTCTCGTTCGATCAGCGCGACGGCGAGGCAGGCGATGCCCTCGCCGCGCCCGAGGCTGCCGAGCCCCTCCGGGCGCGTCGCCTTGACGTGGACCGGGCCGCGGGCGGCGAGCGAGAGGCGCTCCATCATCCCGGCGCGCGCCGAGGCGATGCGCGGCCGTTCGGCGACGAGGGTGCAGTCGGCGTTGCGCAGCAGGTAGCC
This sequence comes from Acidimicrobiaceae bacterium, assembly GCA_027306715.1. GTDB lineage: Bacteria > Actinomycetota > Acidimicrobiia > Acidimicrobiales > Bog-793 > DAHUZG01. The sequence continues at coordinate 9,249 of DAHUZG010000335.1, read as the reverse complement.
CTCGCCGCCGACGAGGCCGGCGCAGGCAGCGAGAAGAGCGAGGCTGTCAGCCCCGAGCCACAGCTCGTCGTCGTCGGGGAAGTGCGAGCCGAGGTCGCCGAGACCGGCCGCACCGAGCATCGCCTCGGCGACGGCGTGGGCGACGACGTCAGCGTCGCTGTGACCGCGAAGCGGCGTCTCGCCGGGGAAGAGCACGCCGCCGAGAATGAGGCAGCGCGGCGAGCCCGGCTCGACGGCGGCATCGACGGGATGGACGTCAAAGGCGATGCCGACGCGCGACTGGCTCATCGCCCCGCCGACGGCACGACTCTTTCCCGCGGGGGATCGCCGACCACCGTCACCCCCGGGGCGGAGGGAGCGCCGCCAGCCCCCCTGCGCTCGCTCGTCGCGCCGAGCGAGAGGAGGGTCGCGGCGAGGGCGAGGTCCTCGGGCCGGGTGATCTTCAGGTTCGAGGCGCTCCCGGGGACGATGACGACGCGGGCTCCGATCGCCTCGAGAAGGCCTGCGTCGTCGGTCGCCTCCGGCTCGCCCGCATGGGCCCGTCGCAACACCTCGACGAGAAAGGCCTGCGGGGTCTGCACGGCGACGAGCGAGGCCCGGTCGAGGGTCTCGACGACCTCGGCGCCGAGGACCCGCTTGACGGTGTCGGCGAGGGGAACCGCCGGCACGGCCCCGTCGGCGCCGTCACGTACGGCGGCGATGACGGCGGCGAACAGGGACGCGTCGGCGAGCGGCCGGGCGGCGTCGTGGACGACGACGATGTCGGCGTCGGGGGGCAGCGCCGCGAGCCCGGCCCGTACCGACTCGGCCCGCGTCGCCCCTCCGGAAACGACGCGCTCGCACTCGAAGCCGGGCTCGCCGGCGAGGGCGGCAGGGACGACGAGCACAGCCCCGTCGGCGGCAGCGCGGGCGGTCTCGAGCGATCGCTCGAGGACGCTTCGACCGGCGAGGAGGGCGAATTGCTTCGGCCGGCCGAAGCGCTGCCCGCGGCCCCCGGCGACGACGATCGCCCAGGTGCTCGAGGCCGGCCGGCGGCCCTCTTGCCCGGCTGGGGCGACGGCGGTCGCAGCGCTCACAGCGCAGCGCTCACAGCGCAGGGCTCACGGGCGCAGGGCTCACGGGCGCAGGGCTCACGGGCGCAGGGCTCACGGGCGCAGGGCTCACGGGCGCAGCGGCGCCGGGGCGGACGCCCGATCAGGGAAGGGCGCCGTTCAGGCGCTCCTCGGCCTCCTCCTCGCTCACCCCGATGGCAAAGGTCAGCTCGGAGACGAGGATCTGGCGGGCCTTGGTCAGCATCCGCTTCTCGCCGGCGGAAAGGCCCTTGTCCTTGTCGCGGATCGACAGATTGCGGACGACCTCGGCGACCTGGTAGATGTCCCCCGACTTCAGCTTCTCGACGTGGTTCTTGTACCGTCGCGACCAGTTGGTCGGCATCCGCGCTTCCTTCTTCCGAAGCACGGCGAACACCTCCTCGACCTCCTCGTCGTTGATCACCTCGCGAAGGCCCACACCGCCGCCGTTGTCGGCGGGGACCATCAAGGTGAGGTCGCCATAGGCCAGGCGGAGCACGAGGTACTCGCGCTGCTCGCCGAAGGCTTCACGCACTTCGCGCCGCTCCACGACCGCCGCTCCATGATGGGGGTAGACGACCTTGTCGCCGACGTCGAACACCGCTGTTCTCCCTGGAGCACGAGATCGTCACTGCGCGGCCGCTCCGGGAGCGCAGTCCTGCCACTCAGGCTACGAGCGCAGACTGACAGTGTACCGGCCGGGAGCAGCGGGGCTGGTCCCCAGGCATCCTGGCGGCTCCCGCCAGGCCGAGCAGGCGTCGCCGGCGGTCTCAGTGGTACCGGTCGAGGATCGAGCTCTCGGCGAGCCGTGCGAGGCCGTCTTTGACGAGCTGCGCCTGCTCGGGGCTCAGCCCGGCGGCGGAAGCGAGGTCAAGCGCCGTGGCGCGCACCAGCTGGTGCAAGGTGCCGAAGCGAGCGATCAGCTCGCGGGTGGTCTCGGGCGCCAGCTGCGACATCCGGTTGAGCAGTCGTAGCCCGCGTGGCTCGAGCGGGGTGGCGAGATCGACCACGTCGAGCTCGCCGAGGGCGGCGACGAAGCGGTCGATGCCGAGGAGGTCGTCGGTGGGCAGGTCCTCGAGCCGCCGGGCGACGCTCTCGGGGCTGTAGGAGCGGAGTTGCGAGGGAGCGGCGAGGTAGTCCTCGAGGACGAGCCGACGCTCGTCGCTGACGCCGGAGACGAGCTCCCGCAGCTGCAGGTGGAGCAGCCGCCCGTGCTCGCCGAGCTCGTCGAGCAAATCGTCCACCGCCTCCCCGATGCGAAGCAGCATCTCGGAGCGCTGCAGCAGCAGGGCGACGTCGCCGGCGGTGACGACGTCACCGATCTCCGACGCCGTGAGGGCGGAGTCGGCCTCGTCGAAACGCTGGCGGAAGCGCTCCATCGTGCTCAGCAGGTAGGTGGCGCGGGCGATGAGGTTCTCGGTCGGCCGGACGACATGGCGCAGCTCGCGCCGGTAGATCGTGATCGTGCCCATCTCCTCGGAGACGGCGATGACGGGCACGTCGACACTTCTCGCGACCCGCTCGGCGGTACGGTGCCGGGTCCCGGTCTCCGTCGTCGGCACGGTCGGCTCGGGGACGAGGTGGACGTTCGCCCAGGCGATCCGGGTGGCACCGGCGTCAAGGACCATCGCCCCGTCCATCTTCGCCAGCTCGGACAGCCGCTGAGGTGTCAGCTCGCTGTCGAGGTGGAACCCACCCGAGCAGATCTCGAGGACCTCGCGCCGGTCGCCGAGGACGATGAGGGCACCCATCCTGGCACGCAGCACACGGTCGACGCCCTCGCGCAGTGCCGAGCCCGGGGCGACCTTGGCGAGCAGCGCGCGAACCCCGCCTCGGTCGTCGGCACCCACGCCGGCATCGTACCGGGCGTTCCCCGGCGCGTTCACCGCCCTCCCGGGCGGGCTCAGGCTGCCAGGCCGAGCAGCTCGAGCGCCTCTCGGAGGTCGCTCACCGGGACGAGGCGCAACCCTGTCGCCGCCTCTGCGCCTCCGGCGGGGACGAGCGCGCAGGCGAAACCGAAGCGTGCCGCCTCGGCGAGCCGGCGCCCGAGATGGCTCACCCGCCGCACCTCGCCGCCGAGTCCGATCTCGCCGCAGGCGACGACGTCGTCGGGAAGCCCGCGTCCGGTCTGCGCCGAAGCGAGGGCGAGAGCAAGAGCGAGGTCGGCAGCCGGCTCGGAGACCTTCAGTCCGCCGACGACGGAGGTGAACACGTCAAGGCCCGCCAGCCGGCAGCCGGCTCGCTGCTCGAGGACGGCGAGCAGGATCGACAGCCGGCTCGCGCTGACCCCGCTGACGGCGCGACGCGGGTTGGCGAGCGGGCTCGAGGCGACGAGGGTCTGCAGCTCGGCGAGCAGCGGGCGCCGGCCCTCGACGACGGGGACGACGGCATTGCCCGGCACGCCGGGGCGCCGGTCGGCGAGCAGCATCCCGCTCGGATCGGGTACCGCGACCAGCCCGGCAGCTGTCATCGTGAAGACGCCGAGCTCGCCGGACGGGCCGAACCGGTGCTTGCTGACCGAGAGCAGGCGCAGCTCGTGGCGGCGGTCGCCGTCGAAGGCGCAGACCGTGTCGACGAGATGCTCGAGCAGCTTCGGGCCCGCCAGCGCGCCGTCCTTGGTGACGTGGCCGACGAGCACCGTGGCGATGTCGAGCTCCTTGCTGAGGGCGACAAGGCGCGCCGCGCAGCCGGAGACCTGCCCGACGCTGCCCGGCGCGCTGGCGAGGTCGGGGTCGACGATCGTCTGGATCGAGTCGAGCACGAGCAGCTCGGGCCTCTCGGCGGCGCAGGCCGCGAGGACGTCGTGGAGCGAGGTCGTGGCGAGCAGCGCCAGCTCGCGGGGCGCCGTGCCGAGGCGCTCGGCCCGGCGGCGCACCTGGCTCGCCGTCTCCTCGGCCGAGACGACGAGCGCCCGTCGGCCGGAGGTCGTGACCGCAGCTGCCAGCTGCAGGGCGAGGGTCGACTTGCCGATGCCGGGCTCGCCGCCGAGCAGGGTGACCGAGCCGGGCAGCAGGCCACCGCCGAGAAGGCGGTCGAGCTCGGCGAGTCCGCTCGGCCGGACGACCGCCGTGTCGGTCGCCACCTCGCCGAGTGCGAGCGGCGTGTGATTCGCCCGGGTCTGGCGCTGCCGGCTCAGGGCGACGAGCTCTCCTCGTGACGACGCCACATCGGTCTCTGCGACGAGGCTGTTCCAGGCACCGCACTGCAGGCAGCGGCCCGACCAGCGAGGAAAGCTCGACTCGCAGGCGGCGCAACGATGAGCGGTTCGAGCACGGGCCATGGCGGCACCGTAGACCGAGGCTGTGACGCCGCCCTCGAGGGCGCCAGCTGGCGGCCAGCGCCGGCCGGCCGACTGGCGGGCAGGATCAGGAGTCGGTGTCGGCGCCGGCTCCGGCCAGGGCTACCGGCGGCGGCTCGATCCCCTCGATCGCCCGGAAGACCATCTGCTCGCCCTCGACGTCCACGATCACCGTCTCGCCGACCCGGAATTCCTTCCAGAGGATCTTCTCCGAGAGCGGGTCCTCGATCAGCTGCTGGATAGCCCGGCGCAACGGCCGCGCCCCGAGGGCGGGGTCGTAGCCCCTCCGGGCGACGAGCTCTTTGGCCGCCGGCGTCAGCTCGAGGCCGATGCCCTGCGCCTCGAGCTGGTCGGTGACCCGGCGCACCATGAGGTCGACGATCTGCACGACCTCGTCGATCTGCAGCTCGTGGAACACGATCACCTCGTCGATGCGGTTCAAGAACTCGGGGCGGAAGTGCACTTTCAGTGCCTCGTTGACCTTGCCCTTCATCCGCTCGTAGGTGACGGCCTCGCTCGTGCGCTGGAAGCCGAGGTTGGCCTTCCGCAGGTCGGCGGTGCCGAGGTTCGAGGTCATGATGAGCACGGTGTTCTTGAAGTCCACGGTCCGGCCCTGGGCGTCGGTGAGGCGCCCGTCCTCGAGGATCTGCAAGAGGGCGTTGAAGACATCCGGGTGCGCCTTCTCGACCTCGTCGAACAGCACGACGGCGAAGGGCTTCCGGCGGACCGCCTCGGTGAGCTGGCCGCCCTCCTCGTAGCCGACGTAGCCGGGCGGCGAGCCGACGAGGCGACTCACGGTGTGCTTCTCCATGTACTCGCTCATGTCGAGCTGGATGAGCGCCGACTCGTCCCCGAAGAGCAGCTCGGACAGCGCCTTGGCGAGCTCGGTCTTGCCGACCCCTGTCGGTCCGAGGAAGATGAACGAGCCGCTCGGGCGCTTCGGGTCCTTCAGGCCGGCCCGGGTGCGACGGATCGCCCGCGAGAGGGCGTTGATCGCGTCCTCCTGGCCGACGATCCGCTTGTGCAGCTCCTCCTCCATCCGCAGCAGCTTGGCGGTCTCCTCCTCGGTGAGCTTGTAGACCGGGATCCCGGTCCAGTTCGCCAGCACCTCGGCGATGACGTCCTCGTCGACGACGTCGAACAGCTCGACGCCTTCGGACCGCCACTCGGCCTCGAGAGCGGCCTTCCGCTCGAGCTTGGCCTGCTCCTCAGCGGTGACCTTGCTCACCTGCTCGGCGTTGCCGCGGCTCTGGGCCGCTTCCTTCTCGGCCTGCAGGCGGACGATGTCCTCCTCGAGCTTGCGGTACTCGGGCGGGGTCGACATGCGGCGGATGCGCAGCCGGCTCCCCGCCTCGTCGATGAGGTCGATCGCCTTGTCCGGCAGGTAGCGGTCGGAGATGTAGCGGTCGGCGAGGTTGGCGGCGGCGACGAGCGCCTGGTCGGTGATCGTGACCTGGTGGTGCTGCTCGTAGCGGTCCCGCAGGCCCTTCAGGATCTCGATCGTGTGCGCCAGCGACGGCTCCTCGACCTTGATCGGCTGGAAACGGCGCTCGAGGGCGGCGTCCTTCTCGAGGTGCTTGCGGTACTCGTCGAGGGTCGTCGCCCCGATGGTCTGCAGCTCGCCACGGGCGAGCATCGGCTTCAAGATGCTGGCGGCATCGATCGCCCCCTCGGCGGCTCCGGCGCCGACGAGGGTATGCAGCTCGTCGATGAACAGGATCGTGTCGCCCCGGGTGCGAATCTCCTTGAGGACCTTCTTCAGCCTCTCCTCGAAGTCGCCGCGGTAGCGGCTGCCCGCCACGAGGGCGCCGAGGTCGAGGGTGTAGAGCTGCTTGCCCGTCTGGGTGTCGGGCACGTCGTTGGCGACGATCTGCTGGGAGAGCCCCTCGACTATGGCGGTCTTGCCGACCCCGGGCTCGCCGATCAGCACCGGGTTGTTCTTCGTCCGGCGCGACAGGACCTGCATCAGCCGCTCGATCTCACGGTCGCGCCCGATCACCGGGTCGAGCTTGTGGTCGCGGGCAAGCTGGGTGAGGTTACGACCGAACTGGTCGAGGACCGGCGAGCCGGCGGGGGGCTGGTCGCCGCCCGAGGCTCCGGTGGCAGCGCCGGCGGCCTCCCTGCTCTGGTAGCCCGACAGCAGCTGGATCACCTGCTGGCGGACCCGCGGCAGGTCGGCGCCGAGGCTCTGGAGAACCTGGGCGGCGACGCCCTCGCCTTCGCGCACGAGCCCGAGGAGCATGTGCTCGGTGCCGATGTAGTTGTGGCCGAGCTGGAGAGCCTCGCGCAGCGAGAGCTCGAGCACCTTCTTCGCCCTCGGCGTGAACGGAGGCGATCCGGTCGGGGCCGAACCGGCAGGACCGATCGTCTCCTCGACCTTCTCGCGCACCGCCTCGAGGGAGATGCCAAGTGACTCGAGCGCCTTCGCCGCCAGACCCTCGCCCTCGTGGATCAGCCCGAGCAGGATGTGCTCGGTGCCGATGAAGCTGTGATTGAGCAGGCGTGCTTCTTCTTGGGCCAGGACGAGCACCCTTCGCGCCCGGTCAGTGAATCGCTCGAACAAATCGACTCCCTCGCCGCTTCCCGTACACCAGGCAGTCTATCGGGCGGCCCCCTCATCACACCCCCGGCAGGCTGGCCTTCCGAGGGCCGGGACGCTCGCCACCCGGCCCGGTCACGGCGCTGTCGCCGCTCCCGTTCCCGAGAGCCTACGGCCCAGCCGGCGCCTCAAGACAGTTCGGGACCGAGACTCGCCCGCCGGGGCCCTCCCGCCGGCGCGGCGCACCGCAGCGTGACGCCGGCTCGGCGAGCCGGGCGCGGGCCCCGGGCCGGCCCCGACGTCGGCTCCAATGGCTGCTCCTGCGCCGGCTCCCGGTGCCGATGCGGGCCCCCCGGGAGCTTTGGCGTATCGTCGATCCCGGTGGACGCGCCCGACCTGTTCGCCGCCATGGTGCCGGCGGAGGAGCTGCAGCGCCTCGAGGCGCACCTCGTCGAGGCGGTCGTCGTCGACGACCCCTTCCTCGCGGAGGTGGCGACGCACCTCATCACCGCCGGCGGGAAGCGACTGCGTCCCTCGCTCACGCTCGCCGCGGCCTCGCTCGGCGGCCGCGGGATCACCCGCGCCACGCTGCTCGGCGGCGTCTCGGTCGAGCTCGTCCATCTCGCCTCGCTCTACCACGACGACGTGATGGACGAGGCGACCCGCCGGCGCAACGTCGTCAGCGTCAACGCCCGCTGGGGCAACCTCGTCGCCATCGTCGCCGGCGACTTCCTTCTCGCCCGCTCCGCGGAGATCGCAGCCAGCCTCGGGACCGAGATCGCCGGGCTGATCGCCGCCACTCTCGCCCGCCTCTGCCAGGGGCAGGTGGCCGAGGTCAGGGCGGCTTACCGGGTCGACCGGACGGAGGCCGACTACCTGGCGGCGATCTCGGACAAGACCGCGGCGCTGATGTCCACCGCGTGCCGGGTCGGCGCCGTCACCGCCGGCCTCGACGGCGCCCGTGTCGAGGCGTTGAGCGCCTACGGCGAGGCGTTCGGGATGGTCTTCCAGATCCGTGACGACATCCTCGACGTCATCTCGAGCGAGGAGGAGCTCGGGAAAGAGCCGGGCCAGGACCTCGCCGAGGGGATCTACACCCTGCCGGTGCAGCGTGCGGTCGAGGACGACGACATCGGCCCGACGCTGCGGCCGCTGCTTGGCCAGCCGCTCGACCGCGAGACCCTCGACACCGCCCGCGACCTCGTTGCCGCCTCGCCCGGGATCGCGGCGGCGGCCCACATGGCCCGCAGCTACGCCGGCGAGGCGATCGAGGCGGCGGCGCGCCTCGGGCCGGGACCTGTCGCCGACGGCCTCCAGGCGCTCGTGATGAGCCTGCTCGACGACCTCGACCGCTCGACCGAGGCGCTGGCGAGCTGACCGCCGGCCGGCTCCCGACATCGCCGGCCGTCCCGGCTCAGGTCCTCCTGCCGCCGGTGAGGAAGAGGTCGCCGAGCTCCTCGAGCGCCTTCAGCTCGGCGACGGCGGAATCGAGGCGAACCTGGCCCTGCACGAGCACGTAGCCCCAGGTCGCCACCTGCAGCGCCAGCTCGACCCGCTGCTCGATCATGAGCACAGCGTGGCCGCTGCGGGCGAGGGTGTCGATGACGACCTCGAGGATCTGGGCGGCGATCTTCGGTGACAGGTTCGACGTCGGCTCGTCGAGGACGAGCACCTTGGGGCGCCCCATCAGCGCCCTGGCGATGCCGAGCAGCTTCCGCTCTCCGCCGCTCAGCGTGCCGGCGCGGCGTCGGCTCATGGTCGCCAGCTGGGGAAAGAGCTCGAGAACCTCGCCGGCGCGCTGGCGCGTGTCCTGCTTGCTCTGCAAGAAGGCGCCCATCTCGAGGTTCTCCATCACCGAGAGGGTGGGGAAGACGTCCCGGCTCTGGGGGACGTAGCCGAGGCCGAGCTCGATGCGGTCGCTCTGCTGCAGCGCCGACACGTCCCTGCCGTCGAGGGTCACCGACCCGGCGCTCAGCGGGAGCTGGCCCATCAGTCCCTTGACAAGGGTGCTCTTGCCGGCGCCGTTCGGGCCGAGGATGACGATCGCCTCGCCGTAGCCGACCTGGAGGCTCACGTCCTCGACGATGACGAGGGGGCCGTAGCCGATGCTCACCCGGTCGGCCACGAGGCACGGCTCGACCCGCGCCCCACCGGGGCGATCGGTGACGTCGCTCACCGGTGGCGATCCCGGCGTCGTACGGGGGCGAGGGCGCTCGCTCGAGCGGTCACGAGAGGTAGGCCTTCCGCACCTCGGTGTCGGCGACGACCTCGGCGTAGGAGCCCTCCGAGATGAGCGCGCCGTTGGCCATGACAAGGACGCGGTCACAGACCGACTCGACGAC
>DAHUZG010000331.1 GCA_027306715.1 Acidimicrobiaceae bacterium | reverse complement strand
GCCGAGGTAGCGAAGCGCCATCATCGACAGGATCGCCACGACGCCGCCGATGATCGGGGCGCTCTCCGGCACGGACCGACGGTCTATGAGGTTGACGAGGAGCAGGGCCACGAGGACAGCGATCCACGTCGCGCCGATCGCCGCCACCTCGTCGAAGCTCGAGACGCGCCAATGCCCGCGGTAGAGGGCGCTCGCCGTGCCGGCGACCAGCTGCAGCGCGGCGGCCAGTGCCGCCGTCGCCAGCACGCCGGAGAGATGCGGCAGCGGCCAGACGAACTCGTAACGCAGCAGCGTCCCGATGATCACGGCGACGAACCACGAGGTGGCGTCGCCCGCGGCGAGCACCAAGCGCCGCTCGCGGGTGCTGAGGGCCAGGCCGCGGTCGACCACCGCCCCGGTGAGGTCGTCGACGGTCACGGCGTTCCCGCCCTGCTTGCTGCTGCCCGGCTCACAGGTGCTCGACCGAGCGGCCGCTGATGCGGTGGCGGGTGTCGAGCACGTAGCGGGCGTGGCTCGTGATGAGGTCGTAGTCGAGGTTCGAGTGGTCGGTGAGGATGACCACCGCGTCGGCGGCCTCCACCTCCCTGGCGGTGAGCTCGACGAGAGCGATCGGCAGCTCGAGCCAGTCGGCGTCGACGTACGGCTCGACGGCACGCACCTTGGCGCCGAGGGCGAGCAGCCGCTCGGCGACGACGAGGGCAGGCGACTCGCGGGCGTCGCTCGTGTTCGGCTTGTACGCGAGCCCGATGAGCAGGATGCGGCGGCCGTTGACGCTCTGGCCGAGCTGGTTGAGCGCCAGGGTCAACCGGCGCACGACGTACTCGGGCATGTGGTCGTTGACGTCGTTGGCCAGCTCGACGAAGCGGAAGGCGGTGCCGACCCGGCGCTTCACGTCCCAGGCGAGGTAGCTCGGGTCGACCGGGAGGCAGTGGCCCCCGACCCCGGGCCCGGGGTTGAAGCGCATGAAGCCGAAGGGCTTCGTGCTCGCCGCGTCGAGCGCCTCCCAGATGTCGATGCCGAGGTCGGCGGCGAACATCGCCAGCTCGTTGACGAGCGCGATGTTGACGTGGCGGAAGGTGTTCTCCATGAGCTTGACCATCTCGGCCTCACGCGTACCTGACACGGGTACGGTGCGCTCGACGATCGAGCCGTAGAACTCGCTCACCGCCGCCAGTGACGCGGCGTCGATGCCCGAGACCACCTTCGGGGTGTTGAGGAGGGTGTAGCGGCTGTTGCCGGGGTCGATCCGCTCGGGGCTGTAGCCGAGGTGGAAGTCGCGCCCGGCGAGCAGGCCGGAGCTCTCCTCGAGGATCGGCCGGACGAGCTCCTCGGTGGTGCCGGGGTAGGTGGTCGACTCGAGGATGACACAGGCACCGCGTTCGAGACGGGCGCCGAGAGAGCGCGACGCCGCCTCGACGAAGGAGAGGTCGGGCGTCCCGTCTTTGAGCGGCGTCGGCACGGTGATGACGGCGACGTCGTAGCCCGAGCAGTCCGCTTCGTCGTAGGTCGGGCGGTAGTGGCCGCTGGCGAGGGCCTCACCGAGTCGCCCGTCGCTGATGTCCTCGACGTAGGAGTCGGCCGTGGCGAGGCGCTTGACGCGCCGGACGTCGACGTCGTAGCCGATCACGTCGTACCCGGCGCTCACCGCCTCGAGCGCGAGGGGCAGTCCGACGTAGCCCTGGCCGACCACTACTAACTTCTTCATCTGCCCTCTCTCCGAGCGATCGTGCCTGAGGTGATCGCGCTGCGCTGTAGATGGGCGCCCGAGTGCGTGCGCGACCTTGCACAGTCAGCTGCACGGATGGTCCGGTTGGTGCAGGCGTCGTCGCACATTCGGCAACGACTCCGTGGTCAAGCGGTATGACGTTTCCCTCTGTCGAGGGATCCGGCCGATCGATCCAGCGCATCGCGGCTCACAAGGGCAGCCTACTCGCACCCCTCGCGATGTACCAGTGGATCATTACGCCAATTTCGCCTGTTCTGGGCAATCTCTTGCGCACTCAGCGCGCCGGTGGACGCACAGAGTAGCTAGCCAGATCCGGGTCGGACCGGTGACCAGCAGCAACGCCAAGTCGGCTGCGGAGCGGCGGCAGCTGTCCGGCTCGAATGTGTCATCTTCGGGCTCGTGCCGACCTCGGGTCCGCGAGATGACGCCGGCGAGCGGGGCACCGCATGGCCGAAGCGCCAAGGATGATCACATCTGACGTGCAAATGTCGTCGCGCCCTCGTGCCGGCTGCGATCGAGTCGGCAGCGCCTCAGAGAGACCGCGGTCTTCTGTCCCGGCCGCCGCAGCTGCGGCGTGCGGCTGGGGATCAGCAGATCCCCGTTGCCGGCGACCTCGGGCGAGCCGACCCGGGCCCCCATTAGGCTGCGCCGGCATGGAAGCTGTCGTCAGGGCCGTGCGCGGCGCCACCACGCTCGACGAGGACAGCGTCGAGCAGGTCTACAAGCGCGTCCAGGCGCTCGTGTCCGAGATGCTCGCCCGGAACGGGCTCAGTCCCGACGACGTGATCTCGATGATCTTCACCGCCAGCGACGACGTCACCGCCGCCTTCCCGGCGACAGCTGCCCGGGCCGTCGGCCTCGAGGACGTGGCCCTGCTCGGGGCGCGCGAGATGGCGGTGCCGGGCAGCCCGCCGCGATGTGTCCGGGTGCTCGCCCACGTCTACACCGACCGCAGCCGAGACGAGATCGCCCACGTGTACCTCGAGGGCGCCGTCGGGCTGCGGCCGGATCTCGCCAGATAGCCGCCTTGGCCAGCGACTCGAGACGCGCCCAGGTCGTCGGTCTCGGACTCGTCGGCTCTTCGCTCGGGATGGCGCTTCGCGCCGGCGGGTGGCACGTCACCGCCGAGGACCGCGACCAGTCCCGTGCCCGGCGCGCCGTCGAGCTCGGCGCCGCCGACGCCCTCGGGCGCGACATCGACACCGAGGTGGCTTTCGTCGCCACCCCGGTCTCGGCGATCGCCGAGGTGGCGCTCGATCTCCTCGAGCACGGCGGACCGGACCTCGTCGTGAGCGACGTCGGGGGCGTGAAGGGCCCGATCGTGACCGCCGTCGCCCACCGCCGCTTCGTCGGGGGCCACCCGATGGCCGGCTCGGAGCAGGAGGGACCAGACGGCGCCGACGCCGATCTCTTCGCCGGTGCGACGTGGGTGCTCACCCCGACGGCCGGGACCGACCAGGGTGCCTACGCGCTGCTGCGCTCGATCGTCACGAGCCTCGGTGCCGACGTCGTCGCCCTCGAGCCGGACCGCCACGACGCTCTCGTGGCCGTCGTCAGCCACGTCCCGCACCTCACCGCGGCGACTCTGATGGCACTTGCCGCTGACGCCTCGCTCGAAGAGGGGGCGCTCCTCCGTCTCGCGGCCGGCGGGTTCCGCGACATGACCCGGATCGCAGCCGGGAGCCCGACGATCTGGCCCGACGTCTTCAGGGACAACGCCTCGGCAGTGCTCCCGGTGCTCGACGAGCTGCAGCGCCGGATCGGCGAGGCGCGGGCGATGGTGGCGGGGGGGGAGTGGCGCCGCCTCGAGGAGCTGCTGGAGCGCGCCCGCGACGCACGGGTCAACCTCCCGCCGCGGGTAGCCGCGCCCGGCCAGCTCGCCGAGCTGCGGGTGCCGGTCTCGGACCGCGCCGGTGTGCTCGCGGAGGTGACGACGCTGCTCGGCGGGCTCGGCGTCAACGTCGCCGACCTCGAGATCGCACACTCCGCCGAGGGCGAGCAGGGCGTGCTCGTGCTGGCCATCGGTGCCGGCGACGCCGACAAGGCCCGTGCCGCCCTCGTCGAGCACGGCTACCGGCCTTCGGTGAGGCGCCTGCAGTGAGGCGCCCGGCGGCGGCACGCCGTGCGACGAGGCGCCGGCGGTGACGCTGCTCGAGCGCGGCGAGACGACCTTCTCGGGCGGCAGGGCACTTCGTGGCCAGGTGCGGGTCCCCGGCGACAAGTCGATCTCGCACCGGGCGCTGTTGCTCGCGGCCCTCGCCGAGGGCCGCTCGGTCGTGCGCGGGCTGTCGACCGGCGAGGACGTCGCCCGCACCCGGGCAGCTGTCGCCCTGCTCGGGGCGGGGCTCGAGGGCGACGCGATCGAGGGCGGCCGCAGCCGCCTGCGCGAGGCCGACGAGCCGATCGATCTCGGCAACTCCGGCACAGCGATGCGCCTTCTCGCCGGGCTGGCGGCGAGCCTGCCGTTCTTGAGCGTGCTCTACGGTGACGAGTCGCTGCGCCGCCGGCCGATGCTGCGCGTCGTCGACCCGTTGTGGGCGATGGGGGCGGCCATCGACGGGCGCGAGGGCGGGCGCCTGGCTCCACTGGCCGTGCGTGGCGGGGGGCTCATCGGTCGCGAGCATCGCCCGCAGGCGGCGAGCGCTCAGGTGAAGGGGGCTATCCTGCTCGCCGGCCTCGCCGCCGCCGGCGAGACGGTGGTCTACGAGGCGCTCGCCACCCGCCGCCACAGCGAGGAGCTGCTCGCCCTCGCCGGGGCCGAGCTGACGACAGAGGAGAGCCCCGACGGCTACGCCGTCAGGGTGCGCGCCGGCAGCCTGCGGCCCTTCGAGCTCGACGTCCCCGGCGACCCCTCCCAGGCGGCGTTCCTCCTCGTCGCCGGCTGTGTCGTCCCCGGGAGCGACGTCACCGTCGAGAACGTCTATGTCGGGCCCGGCCGGGCGGGTTTCTTGGCCGTGCTCGATCGGATGGGCGCCGACCTCGAGATCGTGCCGCGCTCGCCGACGACCGCCGACGTCCGCGCCCGCCACCGACCCCTTCGAGGCACCGAGGTCGGCGGCACGGAGGTGCCCGGCGTGATCGACGAGATCCCCGTGCTCGCCGTCGCCGCTGCGCTCGCGGAGGGGACGACGGTCTTCTCCGGCGCAGCCGAGCTTCGGGCCAAGGAGAGCGACCGCATCGCCACCATGGCGAGCGAGCTCGGCAAGCTCGGTGTGAGCCTCGAGGAGCGTCCCGACGGCCTCGTCGTCCACGGGGCCGGCGCCGGGGCCCTCGAGCCCGCCCGCAGCGGCGCCCTGCGCCGCTTGAGAGCCGTCGTCTCCCACGGCGATCACCGGGTGGCGATGTCGCTGGCGGTCGCCGCCCTTGCCGGCACCGAGGGCGATGCCGTCACGGTCTCGGGCTTCGCCGCCGTCGACACCAGCTGGCCCGGCTTCGCGTCGGTGATCGAGCAGCTCGGCGGCGCCACGGCGCCGGCCGGCGCGGCGACGTGAGCCCGAGACCACGACCGGCGACGCCCCGAAGGCGTGGCGCGCCGCAGCGCCGCAGCGGCTGGGGGGTGCTCTTGCCTGGCCGAGGGATCCGGGCGCGGCGGGGGCGCGGGGCGCGGTGACCGGCGTGACCTGTCACGGCGCCATCCCGGCTCCGGGTGCCCCGCCCTCGCGCCGCCCGCTCGTGGCGATCGACGGCCCGGGCGGCTCCGGCAAGTCGACTGTCGCCCGCCTCCTCGCCGACCGGCTCGGGATCGCCCGGCTCGACACCGGGGCGATGTACCGCGCCGTCACGCTACGGGCGCTCGAGCGCGGCGTCTCGCCCGAGGACCCCGAAGCCGTGACGGGGATCGCCGACAAGATCGAGCTCGACCTCGATGACCCCGAGCGGGTGCTCGTCGACGACGAGGACGTCACCGCCGCCATCCGAGGCCCGGCTGTCGACGCCGCAGTCTCGGCGGTGGCGGCGATCCCCGCGGTGCGCTCCGCGCTTGTCCGGCGCCAGCAGGAGTGGATCGCCCGCCACGACGGCGCTGTCGTCGAAGGCCGCGACATCGGAGCCGTCGTCGCCCCCGAGGCTGATCTGAAGGTCTACCTCACCGCCAGCGTCGCCGAGCGCGCCCAGCGGCGGGCCGGCGAGCGCAGGGACGGGGCCACCGAGGTCGAGGCGGCGATGCGTCGCCGGGACACGATCGACTCCTCGCGCGCCGTCTCGCCGCTCGCCGTCGCTCCCGGAGCGATCATCGTCGACTCGACCGGCCGCCCGGTCGAGGCGGTCGTCGAGGAGCTCGTCGATCGCCTGCGCCGGCTCGGCGAGCAGCGAGCCGGCCGGTCGGACGCAGTCGGACCGGCGACCCCCTCGTCGACGGCACCGCCGGTGGCCCGGACTGTCGCCGGCCTCGTCGCCGGCCGCCCGATCAACCCGTGGGAGCTGCGCTTCTATGCCGCTTGCCGGTTCGTGGTCGTCGGTCTCGGCAACCTCGCCTACCCCGGGCCGCTGATCGGGGCCGAGCGGCTGCCGGTCTCCGGTCCCTACATCCTCGCACCGGTCCACCGCTCCAACCTCGACTGGATGATCGTCGCCCGGGTCACGCGGCGCCGGCTTCGCTATCTCGTCAAGAGCGAGGTCTGGAAGATCCGCGTGCTCGGCCGGCTCGCCGATCTGCTCGGCGCCTTCCCGGTGCGGCGCGGCGCCGCCGACCGGGAGGCGATGGCGACAGCGCTCTCGGCCCTGGCCGGCGGCGAGCCGCTCGTGGTCTTCCCCGAGGGGACGCGCCGCTCGGGTGATCGCGTCGTGGAGGTCCGTGACGGCTCGGCCTACCTGGCGCTTCGCGCCGGCGTGCCGATCGTCCCGGTCGGGCTGGCGGGCACCGAGCAGGCGATGCCGCGAGGAGCGCGCCTGCCACGCCCGGCGCGGGTGGCGATCGTCATCGGCCAGCCGATCCGGCCTCCGGCGCGGGCCGGGACAGCTGGTCGAGGGGATCGTGCGCTGGCTGAGACGTCGGTGCGGGCCGGCCACGTCTCGCGCTCGGCGCTGCGGGCGACGACCGAAGCCCTCGTGAGCGCGATGCAGCAGTGCTTCGACGAGGCCCGGGCGCAGCTCGGCTCCAAGGACTAGGGTCTGCGACCGGCCAGAGGGCTGGGGGGAAAGGCCGCGCCTTGTCGGGGCGCCGGCGGGCGCGACCGCGACGACACTGAACGGCAGCGGGCAGCGGCAAGCGCCGCTCCTGCCCGCTCGAGCTCCGGACGCCGCAGGCGCCGGCGGGAGGATGAGGCGTGCGAGTGCTCGTGACCGGCGGCTCCGGGTTCATCGGCCGGAACCTGGTACGCCAGCTGACCGAGGCCGGCCACGAGGTCACCGTCGCCGACCTCGTCCCGTTCCCCGGCAGCGCGCCGTGCGTCACCGGTGACCTCCGCCAGCCGGAGGTCGTCGAGCGGGCGGTGACCGCGGACCTCGACGGCGTCGTCCATCTGGCTGCCCTCACCTCGGTGCTGAAGTCGGTCAGCGAGCCCGACTCCGTCTACCGCACCAACGTCGCAGCGACCGAGCTGCTGCTCGAGCGCTGCCGTGAGCTCGGCGTGAACCGCTTCGTGCTCGCCTCGACGAATGCCGTCGCCGGTGACGTCGGCCGGACACCGATCGACGAGTCGACGCCACTTCACCCGCTCACCCCCTACGGGGCGACCAAGGCCGCCGGCGAGATGCTGCTCTCCGCCTATGCAGCCAGCTACGGCTTCGCCGCGGTGTCGCTGCGGTTCACCAACGTCTACGGCGTCGGCATGCAGGCCAAGGACAGCATCATCGCCCGGATGATGCGCGCCGCCCTCGGCGGCGGCACGATCTCGATCTACGGCGACGGCACCCAGGTGCGCGACTACCTCTATGTCACCGACGCCACCGCCGCCCTCGCCCGCGCCCTCGAGCAGCCGGCGGGCGAGCTGATCGTCCTCACCATCGGCGCCGGATACTCGCTGTCGGTGATCGAGCTCTTCGACAGGGTCTGCGCCGTCACCGGGCGCCCGATCGCCAAGGAGCACGTGGCGCCGAAGCCGGGGGAGATGCCGGCGGTCATCGTGCGCATCGACAAGTCCCAGGAGCTTGGCTTTGCTCCCCGCTACGACCTCGACGCCGGGCTCAGGGCGACCTGGGAGGACTTCCTCGCCAGCAGCTCGGCCAGCGCCTCCTGAGAGCGCCTCCTGAGCCTCCTGAGAGCGCCACCGGCGCCGCTCTCGGCCCGGCCGTCGGCGCGATCAGATGGCTGGGATCAGCCGTTTCCGACGAGGTAGCTGAGGTACTCCGTCGTCGTCGGCGACGAGAGCGTGGCTTGGGTGAGGTCGCTCGCCACCGTGACCGATGCCGGGACCGCCAGGCTGAGCTCGACCGCAGATGTC
>DAHUZG010000329.1 GCA_027306715.1 Acidimicrobiaceae bacterium | reverse complement strand
GAGGACCTGGCGCGTGCTGCCGGAGGCCGCCACCCGGCCGAGAGTCCCGATGTCGTCGGCGTACTCGAGCAGGCGCTCGACGTCGCGCCCGCGCAACGCGCCGGCGAGCCGGCGAAGGTCTGAGACGCCGGTCCACTGTCTCTTCAGCACCATCTCGATGACATTCGGAGCGATCCGTCGGCTCGGGCGGCGGATCGTCTCGCCCGCGTCGCGACGGGAGATGTGCTCGGGCTCGCTCGCGGCCCGCAGGTAGGCCAGGGCGGCTCGGATGCCGGTGCGGGCGAGCACCTCCTCGCCGAGCGGCGCCGTGCTCGGCACGCCCGCCTCGGCGAGCACGACCTGGATCGGCAGCAGCGCCGCCGCGACACGGGCGAGCACGGCGATCTCGTCGGGGCGCGAACCGCCCTCGAGCCACGACCGGATCCGATCGAGCGCCGCCACCGCGTGCTCGGCTGCCGGCCGGAGCCATATCTGCAGCGCGTCGCCCTCTTCGCTGTCAGGTCCCGTCGCTAAAGCACCAGCGGCAGCAGGCGGCGAACCGTCCCAGCTGGGAGTCACGCCGCGCCCGGGCGGCGGCGAGACGACCTTCGGGACGCGATCGGCGTTGCGGCTGAGCAGGTTCTTGACTGCGGTGATCACGGCTGGGGGGCAGCGGTAGTTGATCTCGAGCGCGTACTCGGCTGCGCCGGGGAAGTAGCGGCTGTAGCGGACGAGGAACTCCGGTCTCGCACCGGCGTAGCTGTAGATCACCTGGTCGTCGTCGCCGACTCCGAAGACGTCGAAGCTCGGAGCAGCGAGCAACCGCAGGAGCAGGAGGTGAGCCGGGGTCAGATCCTGAAACTCGTCGACGAGCAGGTGGCGCGCACGCTGCTGGTCGTGGCGGCGCAGCTGTGGGTCCCGGAGGAGCAGCTCGATGGCGCCGTAGATCTGCTCGTCGAAATCGACGACGCCGCGCTCGGCAAGGATCGCCCGGTAGTCGTCGAAGATCTCGGCGACCCCGTCGGCGTCAGGGATCAGGTCCTCCGCGACCGACGGAGCCACGAGCCCGAGCCGGATCAGCGAAAGGGCGTCGAGATACGGCACGAGGGGGTCGGCATTCGCTCGTCGCGGCAGCTTCACCAGGCCTTCGACGATCCGGCGCACGTCCGACTCGTCGATCACCTGGCGCGGCCCGGCGGTGGGGGCGAACGGCTTGGAGCCGTTCAGCACGGCCAGCCCGAGAGAGTTGAGAGTGCGGACATGGGCTCCGAGGCCGGTGACGCGCTCGCTCAGCTCGTCGGCGGCACGCCGGTTGAACGCGACCGCCAGCACGTCGCCGGGCGGCAGCCGGCGGTCCGCGAGCAGATGGCGCAGCCGCTCGCTGAGGACGCGGGTCTTCCCCGATCCGGCAGGGGCGATCACCCTCGCCGGACCGGCTGGATGGCTGACCGCAGCCAGCTGGTCCGGCGCCAGCTCAGAAGCGACAGGCCGGTCGACCTCGACGGCCAGCGAACCGGCCTCGATCGTGTCGCGATGCACGACTGCCGCTCCTCCGGAGACCTCGAGCGGCCGGCGCGGGCCGCCGTCGCACCACGCCGGACGCGCTGACCCGGGCAGGCCGATGTCGGCGTGCGCCGACTCGACAGCTCCGAGTCGCAGGGCGCGTCGGGCATGCCACCACACCGGCTCGCCCGAGCGGCAGTCGAAGTTGTTGGACCAGACGAGGTACTGCAGCCGCTCACGCCCGAGGTCGAAGGACGCCCCGAGCTCATGGACCGGTCGCTCGGAGCGCTCCGGCCGGCGCAGGACGGCGGGATCTGCGCCGAGGACGACCACCACCGGCCGCCGCTCGAGCCACGCGGCCTGGAGCCGGTCGGCGACCGGCGAGGGGTCGTCGAGGGCCGCCGCTCCGACTTCGTGGACCGCCCAGGCCGCACAGCGCTCGGGAACAGGCTGGCCGGGCAGCAGCACCACTCCGCGCCCGAGCTCGGGCGGGCCGGGGAAGATCACCACGCCTGCCACGCTACGCAGCTGCCGCGACGGCGCGGTGAGCTCTCAGGCGCGCAGTCCGTCCCGTGCCGCCGCTGGCGCGCCCGGCGCTCCGGCGAGGCGGGCGGTGGCGTCGCCGTGCCCGGGGGCGGCTGCGGGCACCTCGCCGGGAGTGCCGTTCTCCGCGGCGGGCGCATTCGAGGCGTCACCCGAAGCCTCGACGGGGCCGTGAGGCACGCGGCGCTCGGTGCCGATCACGCTCGCCTCGACCGGCGCTCCGGTGAGGTACTCACCTTGGGACATCGGCCGGCCATGGACCCGGACCACGACCTCGACCTCGGGTCGGGCCTGGCTCATCGTGGCCTGCAGCGCAGCCAGCTCCTGGTCGGCACGGGTAAGCGGCGGCTGGACGATGCCACGGGGCCAGAGCCGGTGCACGAGCAGCGAGTTCAGCTCGGCGCAGTAGATCGTCAACTGAGCAGCGACGGCAAACCAGGCGATGAGCCCGAGCACCGTGCCGAAGGCTCCGTACACCGCGTTGTCGCTACGGAGGTAGTGCTCGACGACATAGCCGCCGACAGCCTGCAGCACCGTCCAGAGGATGCCGCCGGCCACCACCCCCGGCAGAAGACAGCGCGTGCCGACTTGCCGAGGTGTGAGGACCCGGAAGCCGGCCAGATAGAGGCCGACGTTGGCGACGGCGGCAACGAGCTCGGCGGCGAGGCTGTACCAGAGGCTGTGCCCGCCGAAGGTCCCGAAGCTCGAGAGGAACGTGGTCACCGCCAAGCCGAGGCCGAGAACGGCGATGAAGACGAAGCTGCGGGCCATCCGGGTCCAGTAGTTCGGCCGGATCGCATTCGGCAGGTACCACACCTGCTCCATGACCTGCAGGCCGACGCCGGCGAGCCCGTTCAGACCGTAGCTGAGACCGAGCAGGCCGACGACCAATCCGAAAGCAGAGTTCCGCTTCATGGCATGGATGTTGCGGGCGAGGTCGGAGCCGACGACGGGGATCTGGCCGTAAGCGGAGTCGAGCACGGTCCTCTGAGCCGCGGGGTCATTGGACAGCACGAGCGCGAGGACGGTCACGAGCAGCAGCAGGAGCGGGAAGATCGTCATGAAGATGGCGAAGCTGAGCCGGGAGGCGAGCGCGCCGCCGTTGTCGTCGCCGAACTTCTTGATCAACCCGATGACGCAGCTCGTCGCCGCGTGGCGCTGCTGGAAGGCATCCACCCTGCGCAGCTGGCGCTCGAGAGCGTTCATGAGAGCGACCTCCGATCACCGATCCGACGCATCCACCGCTCCCGTGCCCAGCGGCGACGGCGACGAGTCAGGGCGCTTGTGAGGCCGACAGACGTGGGGCGCTTGCTTGACGGACCAGCCCCGCTCGACGGACCAGCACAGCCCCCGCTCAACGCACAGAGCGCCCGTTAGTGTCGTTCCGTGGAGACCTCGACGGCGACGCAGCCGGCGGTGCTCGCCGATGCCGGCGCCGCCATCGCCGCCGCCGGGCGCATCGCTTCGCGTGTCGCCGCACGCGCCGGCGACAACGACCGCCTCGGCTGCTTTCCCGCCGCCGACGTCGCGGATCTTCGGGCGACCGGCTTGCTCGGCCTGATGGTCCCGTCCCGCCTCGGCGGGAGTGGGGCCAGGTTCTCAGACTACGCGCGCGTCGCCCTCGTTCTCGGCGAGGCCGCCGGCGCGACAGCGCTGATCTACAACATGCACGCTTCGGTGACCGGGGCCCTCGCCCTCACCGACGACTCGGTCGCCCGCGGGCTCGGTGCTCCCGAAGGCTGGTTCGCCCGCCGGGACGAGATCCTCGCCGAGGCCCTCGCCGGAACGCTGTTCGCCGTGGCGATGAGCGAGCGTGGCACCGGCTCCCGCCTCGGTCAGCTGGCGACGACCTACGAGCGCCGAGGAAAGCGCTACCGCATCATCGGCGAGAAGGCCTTCGTCTCCGGCGCCGGCCACGCCGGCGCCTACCTCGTCGCCGCCCGCCGCGCCGAGGGGGCCCCAGCCGTCTCGTACTTCCTCGTCCCGCGCGGTGCCGGCGTCGAGGTGGTCGAGAGCTGGGACTCGCTCGGCATGCGTGCCACCGCCAGCCACGATCTCGTGATCGACGTCGAGGTCGGCACGGAGGCCCTCGTCGGGGGTATCGAGGGTGCGGCGCTGCTGCTCGCTCGCTGGATGCCGCAGTGGCTCGTGGCGAGCTATGCGGCCGTCTACGTCGGAGTGGCCCGCGCCGCTCTCGTGGCAGCCTGCCAGCACGCCAGGGAGCGCCAGCTCGACCGGCTGCCTG
>DAHUZG010000326.1 GCA_027306715.1 Acidimicrobiaceae bacterium | reverse complement strand
ACCGAGGTTGCGCAGCGAGGTCGCCAGCTGGCTGATCAGCCCGGCGACGCGCGCCTCGACCGCCGCCGCCCGGGCCTCTCCGAGGCCGGGCAGCGGCCGGACGAGACGGCCGAGAAGCCGCGTCGCGAAGCTCTCGCCGCGGGTGAAGAGGAAGACGAGGGCGCCGACGAGCAGCAGCGCCAGCATCCCCGCCAGCAGGGCCACCTCTTCGAGCACCGAGTGGAGCCCGGCGATCGGCACCGAGACGACGAGCGCCACCCAGAGCAGGACGTTGAGCACCACGGCCGATCCCATCCCCTTCGTGGCGATGGCAAAGCCGGCGTCGCTGCCCCGTACCCCGCGGTCGGTGAGGAGGCGGTAGCCGAGCCCCGCGCTCGACGCCGTGCCGCCTGGCAGGAGATGGGCGATCGCGTTTCCGGCGAGATCGATCCGGAAGATCGTGAACAGCCCCGGAGCCTCGGCGGGGTCGAGGAGCAGCCGGCTGAGGATGGCGAAGGCGACGAGCGAGGCCACCTCGAGACCGAGGCCGCCGAGGAGCCATCCGAAGCTGACGCGTTCGAGAAGGTAGAAGGACTTCCGGGCGACGACGAGCTTCGGGATGACGAGGTACTCGACGACGAGGACGATGGCGAGAAGGGTGAAGCCGTGGCGGAGCGGCGCCCGGATCACCTTCGGGATGCGCGACAGCCAGCTCCGACGTGCCGGCCCCGTGCCGCTGGGGTCGCCCGTCATCCGGACATGCTCGCACGGCGGCGGCCCGGACCGGAGGTTCTCGCTCAAGTCGGGGCATCACACATCGCGTCGCCGGCATGGGCTTGACTGAGGGAGCATGGGCTTGACTGGGGAAACGGGGGAGCCGGACGGGCGCCGAGCAGGTCACGAGCGCGTCGACCTCGTCCGCCTCGAGGTGACACCGCCCCCGCCGGCTCGCTCCTCCTCTTCCGAGCTGGAGCGGATGGTCGTCCGCTCGGCACTGAAGGTCATCGGGGTCGTGCTCGTGACGATGATCCTCGTGCTGTTGCTGTGGCGACTGCGACTGCTCGTCCTGCTCGTGCTCGTGTCGCTGTTCGTCGCCACCCTGCTGAACCCGGCGGTGGTCCTGCTCGTGCGCCGCGGGCTGCGTCGCGGCGCCGCCGTCGGCATCGTCTACTTCGCTCTCGTGGCGGTCGTCGGCGCCGTCGGCTACCTGTTCTTCCACCCCGTGTACTCCTCGGCCACCCGCTTCGTCCACGAGCTGCCGACGCTCGTCGCGCAGGCCGAGAACGGCAAGGGCGTGGTCGGGCACTTCGTCACCCGGCTCCACCTCGCCTCCTACGTGAAGGCCCACGCCCCGCAGCTCGACAACGTCGTCGCCCATCTCGGCAAGCCGGCGCTCGTCGTCGGCAAGACGGTGCTGAGCGGCGTCGTCAGCCTCGTCACCGTCGCCTTCCTGGCGTTCTTTCTCCTGCTCGAGGCGCCGATGCTCTTCCGCGCGGCGCTCGACTGGCTGCCCGAGCGGCGGGCTGCGCTCGCCCGCCAGGTCGCCGCCGGGATGGCCCGCCAGGTGACCGGTTACATGCTCGGCAACCTCGCCACCTCGCTGATCGCCGGTGTCGTCGTCTACATCTCGCTCGTCGTGACCGGCGTACCGTTCGCCATCGTGCTCGGGATCTGGGTGGCGATCGTCGACTTCCTGCCGATGATCGGGGGCCTGCTCGCCGGGGTCCCGACGGTGCTTCTCGCCTTCTTGCACTCGGTCACCGCCGGGGTCGTGACGGTGATCGTCTTCCTCGTCTACCAGCAGGTCGAGAACCACATCCTCAACCCGATCGTGATCTCGCGCACGGTCCGGCTCAACCCGCTCCTCGTCCTGCTGGCGGCGCTGATCGGAGCCGAGGTCGGCGGCGTTATCGGGTCGACCTTCGGCGCCGTGGTCGGCGCCCTCCTCGGCGTGCCGGCCGCCGGGGCGGTGCAGGTGGCGGCGCGCGCCTATCTCGTTCAGCGAGCCGGCCAGGCGAGCTGATCGAGCTCACGGCCGGACAGCAGCAGCGAGCAGCGCCTGCAGCTTGAGCTGGGTCTCGACGAGCTCGGCGGTCGGGTCCGAGCCGGCGACGATGCCGACCCCGGCGAGCAGCCGCGCCCGCCGGCCGTCGAGCATCGCCGAACGGATGGCGAGCCAGAACTCGCCGTCGCCGTCGCCGTCGACGAACCCAACCGGGCCGGCGGAGCGGTCGCGCTCGAGGTGCTCGTGGGCGGCGAGGAAGTCGAGGGCGGCGGCGGTCGGAACGCCGCCGACGGCCGGCGTCGGCTGGAGGGCGGCGACGACCTGCAGCGCCCCGGGCGGCGCCGCCGGGGCGCCGTCGCGCTCTTCTGCAGGCCAACCGGCCGGCCCGAGGAGCTGGGCGCGGATCGTCGTCGCGAGGTGGGAGACGTTGCGCAGCTCGAGCAGGTGTGGCGCCTCGGGCGTCTCGACCACCGAGGCGAGCGGCGCCAGTGCAGCGGTGATGGCGCCGACGACGTAGGCGTGCTCGCGCCGCTCTTTCGCCGAGGCGAGCAGCCCGGCGGCAAGCCGGAGGTCCTCCTCGGGGTCGCCGCTGCGGGCGACTGTGCCGGCGAGCGGGCGGGAGAGCACAAGCGGGCCCTGCCTGCGGACGAGCAGCTCGGGGCTGGCGCCGACGAGCCCGTCCATCGCCACTGTGGCGCAGGACGGGTAGAGCGCGCGCAGCCGTTCGAGAAGGTGCGCCTGCTCGAACGGGCGATTGGCGGTGACGGTCACCTCGCGGGCGCAGACGACCTTCTCGAGCGTCCCGCTGGCGATCGCCGCCAGAGCGGCAGCGATCAGCGCCTCGAACTCGGCGTGCGGGCGCGCCGAGGCGAGCTCGAACCGGTCCGGCGACGGGCGAAGCGGCGGCCGCTCGGGCGGGGGAGCGGCTCGATCGAAGGGAAAGCGCCGCCAGGCCTGCTCGAGCCCGGCTGCAGTCCCGACGGCGAGGGCGACGGGCTCCTCGCCGGCGCGCTCGATCACCGCCAGCGCCGGGACCGTGAGGCGCGCCGGAGCTCTCGGGGCGAACGGCAGGGCGCCGAGCGCGATCGCCGCGGCGCCGGTGCGGGCCCTTCCGTCGCCCGCAGCGCCGGCCGTGCCCTCCGGCTCGGAGAGCACGGCGAGCAGCTGCTCGGCCGCCGCCGCCGCTCCTCGGGCGGCGAGGCCACCCGGTAGCTCGAGGGTTGCCGCCTCGCCGAGGGCCAGCACGGCGAGACCGTCGCGCTCGAGCACGCGCCCCCCGGCGTAGGCGAGGCGGCGCAGCGTCGGCAGCACCGACGCCGGCAAGCGGGCCGAACGGCTGCGCAGGTCCGAGGACCGGCCGGCTCGGACCGACAGCAGGGCGCCGGCCTGCTCCCCGGCCACCGTCGTCACGCCGGGTCCGCCTGCTGGCGCGATCGGAGCGGCCGGCGCAGCCCGAGACCGGCGCGGGTGGCGGTGACGAGCTGGGTGATCCCGCCCGACAGCGGCACGTGGGTGACGTCCTCGAAGCCGGCGGCGGCGACGAGCGCCAGCAGTGACGCACGCGGGGGCAGGTAGGCGTAGGAACGCGGCAGGTAGCGGTAGGCCGCGGCGTCGGAGAGCAGCGCCCCGATCGCCGGGACGGCGGTGCTGCACCAGAGCCGGTTGGCGGCACGCAGCAGCAGAGCGGTGGGCTCGTCGACGTCGAGATAGCTGGCCCGGCCACCGGGACGCAGCACGCGGGCGATCTCGCCGAGCGTGCCGGCGAGATCGGTGAAGTTTCGCAGGGCGAATCCCGAGACGCAGCCGTCGAGGGCGGCGTCCTTGAAGGGCAGCCGCAGGCCGTCGCCTTGGAGCAAGGGCGAGCGGTCGACTCGGGCGGCGGCGAGCATCCCCGCCGAGACGTCGACGCCGACAGCGACGTACTGCTCGTGCTCGAGCCTGCGGACGAGGTCCCCGGTGCCACAGGCGAGGTCGAGCACCCGCGAGCCCGGCGCCAGGGCGAGGCCGGCGACGGTGCGGCGCCGCCAGCCGCGGTCGAGGCCGAAGGTCATGAGGGTGTTGACCACCTCGTAGCGGGGAGCGATCGTGTCGAACATCGCCCGCACCGCCGCCGACTTCGCCGCCCCGGTGGGGAGGGCGGCGGCGTCCCGCCTCAGCGGTACCAGAGCTTGTAGTAGCTGCGGCTCATCGGGTGCAGGAGCAGCACCACGAGGGCGACGGCGAAGAGGATCGAGATCACCGAGAAGCTCGAGATGCTGAGCGCCAACGTGAGCAAGGCGGTGCCGACGGCGACGTAGTAGCCCAGCTTCTTCTCCTTGGCGATCCCGGCACCGCCGGCGAGGTCGCCGAGCAGGAGGATCAGCCCGAGACGCTGCGGCAGGCTGTGGGCGAGGAGGCCGAAGACGAGGCTCAGGGCGGCGTTCCAGTAGAGCAGGGCGACGGCGAGCTGCAGCGTCTGCGGCTGACTCGAGGGGAACCACTGACGCAGGTTGAGCGATCGGCCGGACATGGCGCCATTCTGCCAGCTGGCGGCGGTCCTCGGGACGCGCCCCGGCTCCACAGCTCGAACCAGACCACCTTGTCGTGAGCGACGGGCGTCCAGCCCTAGCGGCTCGCGACCGTCTCGACGATACAGACGCCAGCGGCAAAGGTTGGCACCCGGCGCCGGCGGGAAAGACAACACTGCTCGCGGGATGGCGCAAGGGACTGCTCGCAAGATGGCGCAAGGGTCCGCTCGGGGTGTCACAGGGGTTGCAACGTCAACCTCTGTTGCTCCGGAAGAACTGGCGACGGCGGTGGCGGCGGTGGCGGTGGCGGTGGCAGAGAGGACGCTGTTGCCGGTGGGGAGACCAGCGCTGCTTCGAGGAGGCAGGCCACGGTGGAGGAGATGACGGGCGAGGGGAGCGGGGTGCCGGCAGGGTCCGACGCCGTCACTGCGGCGATCGTGGAGCTCGAGGAGGCGATCGCGGCCAACGTCGCCGACGAGCGGATGCTCGTCGGACGCCTCCGGGCGCTGCGTCGGGCCCACCGGCAGGGCCGCCCCTGGCGGACGATCCTCCACGAGGAGGCGGCACCGACGACGCTCTCGCTCGCGGGCCGGGTCGGGCGCCGCCTCGGCGGGGCGACGCGGCTGCTGCGAAGGACATTGGCGCTGTCGCTGCTCGGCGAGGGGGCGACCACCTCCGAGGTCGCCGGCCACTTCGCGGTGAGCCGCCAGCGGGTCTCGCATCTCGTGCGCAACCCGGGCAGATCGAGCGCCGAGGACGCCGGTCCGGGCTGAGCCAACGCCCCGGAACCCCAGCCCCGGAACCCCAAAGGCCGGCGGCTGCGCGGCAGCGTCACGGCCGGTCGCAGCCCAAAGCGCCGGCCGCGGCCGAGGGCGTATCGTGATCAGGCCGCGGCGGTCGGTCCCGCCGCCAGGAGGGGGCGCAGTGCCGCTGCCCGTCGCCGCCCCGTGAGCGAGGCCAGAGCGGTGGACGCCGTCGCCGCCCTTCGTGCCGGGTTCGCCGGCGGCGCCACACGCCGGCTCGGCTGGCGGCAGGAGCAGCTGCGGGGGCTCGGGTCGCTCCTTGGCAACGAGCAGGCGGCGATCGAGAAGGCCCTCGCCGCCGACCTCGGCCGGAGCGCCACCGAGACCTACATCGCCGAGGTCGTGCAGCCGCTTCGCGAGGTGCGGGCGCTGTCTCGCGGGCTGTCCCGCTGGAGCCGTCCCCGCCGCGTGCCGCTGCACTGGCTGCTCCAGCCCGGGCGATCCGTCGTCCGCCACGAGCCCCTCGGCGTGGTGCTCGTCATCGGCGCCTGGAACTACCCGTTCAACCTCGTCCTCGTCCCGCTGGCAGCGGCACTGGCTGCCGGCAACTGCGTCCTCGTCAAGCCCTCCGAGCACGCCCCGGCGAGCGCCGCGCTGCTCGCCGAGCTCATCCCGCGGTACCTCGACACGAGCGCGGTGCGGGTGCTCACCGGCGCTGCCGGGGTCGTCGAGGCGTCGATCGAGGCCGGGGTCGACCACGTCTTCTTCACCGGCGGCAGTGCCGCCGGACGCCTCGTCGCCGAGCGCGCCGGGCGTCACCTCACCCCCGTGACGCTCGAGCTCGGCGGGAAGAACCCCGTCATCGTCGCCGCTGACGCCGACATCGAGGTCGCCGCCCGTCGCATCGCCTGGGGCAAGCTGATGAACGCCGGGCAGGCCTGCATCGCGCCGGACTACGTGCTCGTCGAGCGGGGGAGCGAGGATGCACTGCTGGCGGCGCTGTCGCAGGCGATCACGGCGATGTACGGAGACGAGCCCTTCGAGAGCCCCGAGCTCGCCCGCATCGTCAACGACGTCCATCTCGAGCGCCTTGCCGGGCTGCTCGAGGACCATGGCGGCGAGATCGTCCTCGGGGGAAGGGTCGACCGCCCCGCCCGCTACGTGGCGCCGACGATCGTCCGCCAGCCGTCGCTTCACTCGGCGCTGATGCGCGAGGAGATCTTCGGGCCGATCCTGCCGGTCGTGGCTGTCGACGGGCTCGAGGACGGTGCCCGTTTCGTTGCCGAACGGCCCGAGCCGCTCGCCCTCTACCTGTTCACCTCCGACAGCCGGGCAGCCGAGGAGGTGATCTCCCGGACGCGCTCGGGCTCGGTGGCCGTCAACACCGTCGTCCACCAGTTCGCCTCGCACCGGCTTCCTTTCGGCGGGGTGGGCGCCAGCGGCAGCGGCCGGTATCACGGTCGCTTCGGCTACGAGCAGCTCTCGCAATTGCGCCCGGTCCTGATCAAGCCGACGCGCCCCGACCCGTCGTTCGCCTACCCGCCGTTCGGGCTGCTGCGCCGCCGACTGCTGCGCCGCCTGCTGGCCTGAGCCGCCTGCTGGCCTGAGCCGCGGGCGGTCAGCCCGCCTGTGGCGACACGAGGTACCTGCGCTCGGCGCCGGCGAGCTGACCGCAGGCGGCGTCGATCTCCTGGCCGCGGGTCCGGCGCAGCGTGACGTTGACGCCGAGGTCCCGCAGCGCCTCGCGGAAGGCCCGCACCTGCGCCGGCGGCGAGCCGCTGAGCCCGAGCGCGGCCCCGCCCTCGGTCGGGTTGAGCGGGATGAGGTTGACGTGGGCGCCGACGCGGCGCGCCAGCACGGCGAGCTCGGCGGCGTCGGCAAGCTCGTCGTTCACCCCGCGCATCAGCGCCCACTCGAAGGAGATCCGCCGGTGCGTCCGCTCGACGTAGTCCTCGCAAGCCTCGAGAAGGAGCCGTAGTGGCCAGCGACGGTTGATCGGCACCAGCTCGTCGCGCTTGACGTCGTTGGCGGCGTGCAGCGAGACGGCGAGGTTGACCTGGAGCGGAAGCTCGGCGAGACGGCGGATGCCAGGCACCAGGCCCACCGTCGAGATCGTGACGTGGCGTGCCGCCAGCCCGAGCGGGCCGACCATGCGCTCGACGGCAGGCCACACCGCCTTCAGGTTGGCGAGCGGCTCGCCCA
>DAHUZG010000310.1 GCA_027306715.1 Acidimicrobiaceae bacterium | reverse complement strand
TGCGCGCCGCCGACGCGCAGAGTCCAGCCTGAGGGCGGCGCCCGGTTCCCGCCGGGTACCGTCGGCGCGTGCCATCCAGAAAGACGAACGACAGCCCCGCCGGCGCCGTCCGCGTCCAGACGTTCCCGAGGCTCGCCGACGTGAGAGTGCCGCCCCCCGGCACGCGGTCTTTCCGGCTCCACGTGCTGTGCTGTTTCCGACTGCGAGCGGCACGTGCGCCGAGAGCCGGCGGGCGCGCCGCCGGCTCGTGAGCGACACCGCCCTCCGTGCCTTCGAGCTCGTCCTCGCCGGCATCGGAGGCGGCCTCGCCGGCAGCGTCGCCGGCCTTGCTTCGCTCGTCAGCTATCCGGCGCTGCTCGCTCTCGGGATCCCCGCCCTGAGCGCCAACGTCACGAACACGGTGGGTCTCGTCTTCAGTGGTGCCGGATCGATCTGGGGCTCGCGCCCCGAGCTGGCCGGTCAGCGGCGGCTGGCGCGCCTGCTCGTTGTGCCCGCAGCCGCCGGGGGGCTGGCCGGCGGCGCGCTGCTGCTGGCGACGCCGTCGGGACAATTCACCCGCATCGTCCCGTGGCTGATCGGCTCGGCGTCACTGGCGGTGCTGCTTCGCAGGCAGCCAGCTCCTCTGGCGGGTGCCCCACCAGCACTGCCGAACCCGGCGGCCGCCGGAGTCGCGGCGCCGTTGGAAGATGGCGCCCCGCCCACGGGAGCGCCCGCCGCCGCCATCTTCGCTGCCCCGCCGCCCACAGCGCCCTGCCTGTTCGCTCTGTCGATCGCCACCGGCCAGGGGCGGCCCCGCCTGCTCGCCGTCGGGGTCTTCGCCATCGCCCTCTACGGCGGCTACTTCGGTGCCGCTGCGGGGGTGGTGCTCCTGGCGGTCTTGCTGGCGGTCATCCCGCAGTCGATGGCGCGCAGCAACGCGATGAAGAACCTCCTGCTCGGCTTGGCGAACACCGTGGCCGCTGCCGCCTTCGTCGCCTTCGGCCCGGTGCGATGGTCGGCAGTCCTCCCGCTCGGAGCGGGATTTCTCATCGGCGGGCGGATCGGCCCGCCCGTCGTCCGGCGCGCGCCGGCCGCCCCGCTCCGCGTGCTCATCGCATTCGGAGGCCTCGCGCTCGCCCTCCACCTCGGACTCGACGCCTACAGCTGAGCTGTGCGCGGCCGGTGTGCGTGGCTGCCGCGATCGCCGTCGGGCGCCACGTCGGGCGCCACGTCGGGCGCCTTCTCGGGCGTGTGCGGGCGCGGGACGCCGGTCGGAGCGGACCGAGGGTCCGGCGGTCGACGCGCCGGGATCGTTCGGGCCTGAGGCGTGCTGTCTAGAGTGGCGGCGTGCCACTCTCCGGCGGGTACGGGCCGAGCACAGCGCCAGGGACACGGGCCGAGCACAGGGCCGCCGAGCACAGGGCCGCCGGGCACGCGGCCGCCGGGCACGCGGCTGTCGCCGCCAGCCGATCCGACGCCGGATTGAGCGCCGGCCGCGATACCGGGGTCCCGGTGGGCGTCGTCACGAGCCACAGCCGCCGCTGCGGGAGGCTGCGGAAGCTGCCGGCGCCTTGGGCCGAGCAGCGGTGCCGAGCGCGCCGCCAGGTCCTCGTCCTTTTCGTCCCGCGTTCCGCCTGAGCCAGTCTGTGGGCTCGGCGCCGGGGAGGAGAACGGTGATGAGCGGGAGCGAGCGACCCGAACCGGTGGCCGGCCTCGTGAACCGAGCCGCACCGGCCGGCCTCGTGAGCCCGAGCATCCGGCTCCACCGATCCTTCCTCGAAGCGATGGAGGAGTTCGCCACCGAGGGTCGCGGATGCGCCGGAGACGACTCGATGATCGGCTACGAGATCCGCTCCTACGGCTCGAGCTGGTCGAAGCTCGAGGGCTTCTCGGACTACCTGCGCCGGCTCGCCACTGAGTCCGACACACGCCAGGTCCGGCCCGGACGGGTGCCGAGCACGACGTTTTGGTGGGTGGCGGGCGAGGAGTACCTCGGCCGCATCGCCATCCGCCACCGGCTCAACGACTGGCTGCTCGAGGTCGGTGGCAACATCGGCTACGACGTGCGGCCTTCGGCGCGGCGCCGCGGCCATGCCACGGCGATGCTGCAGGCTGTCCTGCCCGCAGCGCGCGCCCTCGGCGTCGACCCCGCGCTCGTCACCTGCGACGTCACAAACGTCGCCTCGCGCAAGGTCATCGAGCACGCCGG
The DNA here is from genome assembly GCA_027306715.1 of Acidimicrobiaceae bacterium. Classification (GTDB taxonomy): domain Bacteria; phylum Actinomycetota; class Acidimicrobiia; order Acidimicrobiales; family Bog-793; genus DAHUZG01. Next base: position 3,247 of record DAHUZG010000310.1, on the reverse strand, counting down.
GGGGGTGCTCGAGGACGAGCGCCGCGGCAAGCTGCGCTTCTGGGTGGCGACGAGCTGAGTTGTCGCCGGCTCTGGCGGGGGGCCACCGGGGCGCCGCGGTGGGGGGATCACCGCGGCGCCCCACACGGCCGGCGGGCGGCGTGATCGCAGCACCCGTCCGGCCGGGAGCCGGCGCAGGGATCCCACGCAGTCGGCGTGCCCCGCTTTCCGTACCGCCCGAATCTAAGCGCTTACACTACGTCTCGAGCCGGTGCTGCGTCAACGCCTCCGGCGGCGAGGAGAGCTGATGAGCACGCAGAACGGGGCGCGACCGAACGGGCGGGGATTTCCCGGCGGCTTTCTGTGGGGAGTTGCCACGGCGGCCTACCAGATCGAAGGCGCGGTGAGCGAAGGCGGCAGGGGGCCGTCGATCTGGGACACCTTCAGCCACACACCCGGCAAGATCGCCCGCGGCGACACCGGCGACATCGCCTGTGACGGCTACCACCGCCTGGAGGGCGATCTCGACCTGGTCGCCGAGCTCGGGGTCGGCGCCTACCGCTTCTCGGTCGCCTGGCCGCGGGTTCAACCAGGTGGCTCGGGAGCGGCCAACGAGGAAGGCCTCGACTACTACCGGCGGCTCGTCGACGGGCTCGGAGAGCGCGGGATCGAGCCGGTTGTCACCCTCTATCACTGGGACCTGCCGCAGCCTCTGGAGGACGCCGGCGGATGGCCACGTCGGGAGACCGCAGAGCGCTTCGCCGACTACGCCGCCCTTGTCGCCGGCGCCCTTGGTGGACGGGTCCGCCGCTGGATCACCCTCAACGAGCCGTGGGTCGCCGCCACCCTCGGCTACCGCTGGGGGATGCATGCGCCCGGGCGCAGCGACGCCGCCGCTGCCTCGGCCTCGACCCATCACCTGCTGCTCGCCCACGGCCTCGCCCTGCAGTCGCTGCGGGCGACCCTGCCCGCCGGGTGCGAGGTGGGGATCACCCTCGACATGGCGGGTGTCCGCGCCCTGGACGAGGAGGTGCGGGCAGTGGCCGAGCAGGAGGAGGCGACCCGGAACTGGATCTTTCTCGACCCGGTCCTCACCGGCAGCTACCCGACGACCCTCTCCGAGCCGTTCCGCGTGCCGGCTCAGCTCGTCGAGGCGGGCGACATGGCGACGATCTCGGCGCCGATCGACTTTCTCGGCCTCAACTACTACACATCGGCGAACCTGCGCCGCCGGGAGCTCGCCGAGGAGCTGCTGCTCGGCGAGGAGCGCCTTCGCTACCACCCCGAGGTCGTGAGCGTGGTCGGCGAAGGGACGGCCTGCACGGCGACCGGATGGCGGATCGATCCCGACGGGCTTTACGAGCTGCTCGTCGCCCTCCACAAGCGGGCACCCGGGTTGCCGCTCTATGTCACCGAGAACGGGATGGCCGCCGAGGACTACGCCGACCCCGAAGGTGGCATCGACGACGTCGAGCGGATCGCCTACCTGCGGGACCACCTCGAAGCCTGCGGGCGGGCGATCGAGGAGGGCGTCGATCTGCGCGGGTACTTCTGCTGGTCGTTGCTCGACAATTTCGAGTGGGCGGCGGGCTACCAGAAGCGTTTCGGCTTGGTCTACGTGGACTACCCGAGCCAGCGCCGGATCCCCAAGCAGAGCGCCCGCCTCTACGCCGAGGTCGCCCGCAGCAACCGGCTGCCGCCGCCCGGCTGAGGACAGCACCCAGCCTCCTCCAGCTGAGCGTTCAGGGCTCCGTCAGCCGCGTCGGGCATAGTGAGGGAATGGCATCACGGGCCGGCTCGCCGGCAGCCGTCCCCGAGGCCGCTGGAGTGCAACCGGTGCAGCCGCCGCCTGCCGGAACCGGCTCGAGGGGGGCGAAGAGGGCGACGGGCCCTTCCGACAGCGGCTCCGCTGCCGGCAGGCGCTCCGGCGCGCGAAGAACCCGCCTTGCCGACGCCAGGGCCGGCGGCGAGCGTCGTTCCGACGCCCTACGGCCGCGCGGCGTTCCCTGCCGGCTCGGCGAGCTCGCTTCACTGATCCCCGGCAGCGAGCGGCGCGGCGAGGCGGAGTTCTCGGGCGTGAGCGCCGACAGCCGGCGCGTCGAGCCGGGCGACGCCTTTTTGGCGATGCCCGGTGGCCGTCTCGACGGGCACGAGTTCGCCGCCGAGGCCGCCCGCCGCGGGGCGGTGGCGCTTGTCGTCGAGCGCTTCCTGCCTGACCCGCTGCCGCAGCTGCAGGTGCCGTCGGTGATCGCCGCTGCCGGGACGGTGGCGAGCGCCTGCTACGGCCCGCTTCGCGAGGGGCTGCTCCTCGCCGGCGTCACCGGGACGAATGGCAAGACCACGACCTGCCAGCTGCTTGCCGCCTGCCTCGGCGAGAGCGCGCGCCCCGCGGCGCAGGTCGGTACGACCGGCGTCCACCTCGGCCGGCGCCTGCTTGCCTCGTCGGTGCTGACGACGCCGCAGGCCCCTGACCTTCAGGCCGTCCTCGCAGCGCTGGCGCTCGCCGGCGCGCCGGCCGCGGCGGTCGAGATCTCGTCGCACGGGCTGGCGCGCCGGCGCGTCGACGGCCTCGTCTTCGACGTGGCGGTGTTCACCAACCTCAGCCCTGAGCACCTCGACTTCCATGGCGACATGGAGGCGTACTTCGCCGCCAAGCGCCGTCTTTTCGAGGCCGGTCGCTGCCGCCGGGCGGTGGTCTGTGTCGACAGCGAGTGGGGCCGGCGGCTGGCGCGGGAGATCTCGGTGCCGGTCACCACCTTCGGATCGACGGCCGATGCCGACGTGCTGATCGAGATCGAGGCGCGCGGCCTCGAGGGGCTCGAGGTCCGCCTCCGGCTGCCAGAAGGCGAGGCCATCATCACCTCGCCTCTGATCGGTGCCGTGAACGGCGCCAACTGCGCCGGCGCCTACCTCGCCGCTGTCGCGGCCGGGGTCGCGCCGGACCGCGCTGCAGCGGCGATCGCTGCCTGCCCGGCCCCGCCGGGGCGCTTCGAGATCGTCTCCAGCCGGGGTGAGGGGCTCGTCGTCATCGACTACGCCCATACTCCCGACGCGCTCGCCGCCCTGCTCGCCACGACCCGCTCGATCGTCCCTGGCCGGGTGACCTTCGTCCTCGGTGCCCGCGGCGGCCGCTACCCCGCCAAGCGCGCCGCCATGGCGCGCGTCGCCTCGGGTGCCGACGCCGTGGTCTTCACCGCCGACAGCCCCGGCGACGAGGACCCGGCGTCGATCCTCGACGATCTCGTCGCCGGCGTCCCACCCGAGCACG
>DAHUZG010000306.1 GCA_027306715.1 Acidimicrobiaceae bacterium | reverse complement strand
CTCGGTCACCGCGATCCCGGCGCGATCGGCGCGCAGCACGAGCTCGACGTCGAACAGGCTGCGTGTCATCCGGCAGCGCTCCACCGTCTCGACGAGGGGCTGGCGCCGCATCGCCTTCATTCCGTGGGCGTCGCTCACCGGCATCTCGAACAGGCGGGTCAAGAGCGAGGTGAACACGAGAGTGACGAAGCGGCGGTAGAGCGGTCGGCTGTCGCGGGCGCCGGGTGCGCGCTTGGAGGCGACGACGACGTCGCACCCGCCGCTCGCGAGGCGCCCGAGAGCCTGGTCGAGAAAGGTCAAGTCGTAGTAGTCGACGTCGAAGTCGACGACGACCGATCCTCGTGCGGCGCGGAAGCCGGCCTCGAGGGCGGCGCCGTAGTCGCCGATTGGCAACGTCAGCACCCGGATCCGCTCGAGCTGGGCGGCGAGTAGGCGGGCGAGGCGCAGCGTCCCGTCACGAGAGCCGTTCTCGACGACGAGGATCTCATACTCGAGGCCTCGTTCGTCGAGGGCGGTGGCGATGTTCGTCACCGTCGAGCCGAGCAGCGAGACCTCGTTGTGCGCCGGCAGGACGACCGAGATCGCGGGGGCGTTGATCGCGGGGGCGTCGCTCACCTGTCGTCGCCCAAAGGCGCAGACAGGGCCGGTGCGGGCCCCGGGGCGCAGCCACCGTCGCCGTCGCCGTCGCCGTCGCCGTCGCGGTCGCGGTCGCCGCCACCGTCGGCGTCGCGGTCGCCGCCACCGTCGGCGGAGCGGTCGCCGCCGCCGAGGCTCCAGCCGCTTGGCGCAGCGAACGGCGGCGGGCTGACCCGGCGCAGCCAGAGCGGTAGCAGCAGCAGCCCGAGAATCGTCGCCGCCGTACCGATCCAGTCGATGCCTGTCGTCCCGTAGCGGAGCACGACGTGGTGGCTTGTCGGGACGACGACCATCAAGTTGGGAGTGACGAGGTAGGGTCCGCTCGCCCCGCTGGCGTGCCAGTTCGGGAAGTACGGCACCTTCACCTCGACCGGGCTGTTGAGCCTGCCGACGTCGAACGAGACGGTGCTGTTGGTCGAGCGGATATGGGAGACGGTGGTGGGGACCACCGGATGGCTGCCACTCGGATAGACGAGCTTGCCGAGGGTGTAGCGCCTCCACGACGGCGGCCCGTCGGCGGCGATCGGGACGTCCCAGTACTGCTTTTGGAGATACCAGAGCAGAGCCACCCCCGCCGGGGTGGAGGCGTCGGCGACAGAGACGACGTCGAGCCCGGGCTCGACCACCGGGTCGTAGTGAAGGGGGGTGATGAGCGACGCGTCCTTGATCTTGTATACGACCCACTCGGCCGACTTCGGAGCTGTCGAGACGTCGACTGCCTGGGGGTTGGCAGGGATCGAGGCGAGGCGGACGAGGGCGGGGTCGGCGTCAGCCTGAGCTTCGATGTTCGGGGCGTTGGCGAGGAAGTAGTCGACGCCTTGCAGCTGGAGGTGCTTGACGCCGTCGACGACGTTGGGGCCGGTCGAGTAGATCGAGGCGCCGTTCCAGGTGAGCACGGCGGGGTTCGAGGGGTAGTTCGACACCTCTGCCTGGTCGAGGAAATGAAAGTGCGTCGTCGTCGACGACTCGAAGTAGACGCCCTCGGTCGAGTCGATGCAGCCATCGGTCCACAAAGGCAGCGACATCTCCCACAGCGTCGAGCCGAAGTAGTCCGAGATGTAGTTGTTGACCCCCGAGGTGTACTCGTAGTCGAGTCGCCCGCAGCCGTAGCGCTTGGCGACGCCGTCGAGCATGGCGATGATCCGCCGGTACTCAGGCCAGCCGGGCATCTCCTGGTAGCCCCTGTAGTTGAACGTCGTCCAGCCGTCGGCGGAATTGCGGTTCGTGGCGAAGTTCCAGCCGGCGCCGAGGGGGAACATCCCGAGCCAGGCGGCGATGATCCCGACCGCCACGGCCGAGGTGAAGATCGGGGTGACGACCTCGTTCGCCCGAACCAGCCGGAGCGCCCCGAAAACGAGCGCGCCGACCTCGGCGACGGCGTAGGCGGCGAGCAGGTAGACGACGAGGAACCAGAACGGCAGCCAGCGCCCGTTGTAGACAAGAGCCGTCGGGGACCACTGGAAAAGCGTCGCCGAGGTGAGCCCTGCCAGCCCGAGGCTGACAGCCACCCGCTGGGCGCGCCAGACGGCGATGAGAAAGCCGATCCCGGCGAGAAAGATGGCGGGGAGGTTGCTCGGCGGGGTGACGTTCGCCCAGAAGGTGCCGAGCACCGGCCCGTAGTTCATCGACGAGGAGTAATGGCTGACGTAGGCCCCGAAGGGAAGCAGCCAGAAGGCGACGAGCAGGCCGGAGGTCGCCCCGATCGGTATGAGGGCGCGGCGCCAGGAACCTGTCCCGCCGTAGGCGAGGGCGAGGAGGATGGCGGCACCGGCTACGAAGAGCGCCGGGACGACGTGGGAGAGCAGGGTCAGGAGGAACAGGACCGGCGCCAGCCAGCGCAGCCGCCCGGTGCGCAACGCGTGCACGAAGACGCCGAGGAAGAGAACGGCGAAGCTGAGCGCGAGCGAGAAGGAGAACTCTCCTGCCTGGGTCGAGAAGATGTTCCCGCCGTTGATCGTGTACGAGTCGTTGAACAGGTACGGCACCGTCGCTGCGGCGAACAGGGCGGGGACCGGCCGGCGGAAGCCGGCGAGCCGCCCGAAGGCCCAGCAGCACAGCGGGAGCGTGACCGTCCCGAGGGCGGTGACGATCTTGAACGCCACCGCGTAAGGCGCGAAGAGGTTGAACACGGCGACGAGCAGCGCCGGCAAGGGGAAGTAGAAGACATACAGCGGGAAGCCGTCGAACCACCAAGGGTCCCAACCGGTGATCTCGCCGTGCGGCAGGAGGTGATGGATCAGGAAGTACGGAGCCGTGATGTGCGCCGCGGTGTCGCCACCGACGTCCTCGGTGTTGGTGAAGATGAGGGCGGGATGCATCTGGGCGACGACGAAGGCCGTCACTCCTGCCACGGCGACGAAGGTGGCCAGTCGCGCCCAGCGCTCCGCTCCGCTCCCGAACAGCGCGCGCAGCACCCGCGACGGGAGCGTCCGCACGGCGGCGATAGTAGCGGCGTCCCCGCCCCGGCTGGTGGCGCTTCGCTCAGCGGGGCCGGAGCGCCTCGAGGTTGTCGATGACGACCGGCTCGATGTGATCCGCCGGTTCGAACCCGAGCACCTTGCCGTAGAAGTAGAGCTCCGCCTCGGCGGTGCGGACGATGTTCTCGGCACGGCGGAAGCCGTGGTCCTCGCCTTCGTAGGCGAGATAGGCGACGGGGCGCCCGTTGGCACGCAGCGCCTCGACGATGAGCTCGGCCTGGTTCGGCGGAACGACGCGGTCCTCGAGCCCCTGGAACACGATGAGCGGCATGGCGATCTCGCCGGCGTGGGCGAGCGGCGAACGCTCCTCGTAACGCCGGCTGGCCTCGGGCCACGGGCCGATCAGCCCGTCGAGGTAGCGGGACTCGAACTTGTGGGTGTCGCGCGCCAGCACCGCCGGGTCCGCCACGCCGTAGTAGCTGGCGCCGGCGGCAAAGACCGTGCCGAAGGTGGCGGCGCAGAGCACGGTGTAGCCGCCGGCGCTGCCGCCGTGGATGCACAGCCGGTCCCGGTCAGCCTCGCCCGCGGCTGCCAGTGCCAGCGCAGCGTGCTCGCAGTCGGCGACATCGAGGACCCCCCACTGGCCCTCGAGCCGCCGCCGGTAGTGACGTCCGTAGCCGGAGCTGCCGCTGTAGTTGACGGCGGCGACGGCGAAGCCGCGGCTCGTGAGGTACTGCACCCCGTAGTCGAGGGTCGGGCTGGAAACAGAGGTCGGGCCCCCGTGCACAGAGACCACGAGCGGCGGGCGCTCGCCCGGCGGTGCTTCGTGGTCGCGGTTGGTCGGCGGGTAGAGAAGCACGTGAACCGGCGATCCGTCGGGGCCGGACAGCTCGAGCGGGCGCGGCCGCGAGAGGTAACCCTCGTCGAGGTTCGTCTCGCGGCTCCGGCGCAGGACGTGGTGCTCGCCGGTGGCAACGTCGACCGTGACCAACGCGGGCGCCAGAGTCGGTGAGGCGGCGAGGGTGACGACCCCGGTGCCGTAGGGGCGCACGCAGGCAAAGGCGAGGTAGTCGCTCGGGATCGGCTCGAGCGATCCGTCCCGGAGCACGCCGAGTTGGCTGACTCCCCCGGAAAAGCAGCAGGCGACGACTGTGCCGTCGCCGAGAACGGCGTAGTTCGAGAGGCCGAACACCCAGTCCGGCGAGGCGAACTCGGCCTCGAGAGGCGCAAGGGCGGTGGAGTCGCCCGCACCGGCGCGACCGCCGGCGCCGGCATCGGCACGGTAGAGGTTCCACCAGCCGGTGCGGTCCGAGACGTAGTAGAGCTCGCCACCCGGTCCGTAGCGCGGCTGGGTGATCGCCTCTTCGCCCTTGCCGCCCTCACCGTCAGCACCGCCGGCGAGACGGCGCCCGGCGGGGGACGCGAGAGAGTCGCCGGAGCTCGTCAGAGGCGCTGCGCCAACCGGGAGGACGGCAGCAGGCAGGTCGATCTCCCACAGCTCGCACCCGTCCCAGGGCATGCGCGGGTGGTCCCAGCAGCAGAAGGCGACGCGCCGGCCGACGGGCGAGACCGCCGGTGTGCCGTAGAAGTCGCGCCCTGAGGCGAGCACGACGATTCCGGGGCCGGAGCCGTCGGCGGAGACAGCGACGAGGTCGTTCACGACGCCGGAGTCGCCGTGCCGCTCCCGCACGCAGACGAGGAAGCGGCCGTCCGGTGTCGGCGTCGGGGCGGCGTAGCGCCAGGCGGCGGGGGCGGGAGGCTCGGCGGTGATCGGGCGAGGGTCGCCCGATCTCCGGTCGAGGCGGTAGAGGCGCTGATCGGCGACTGCGGCGAACCACACCGTGCCGTCGCGCACGGCGTAGGGGAGACCCCCGTACTCGTGGACCCGGGTACGGGCCGACCACGGCGGCGCCAGCAGGTCGGTCAGCTCGCCGTCGGCGGAGCACCGGACGATCACCTGCCGGCCGCCCTCGGTCGGACGCCGCTCGAGCCAGTACAGCTCGCTCCCGTCAGCGAGGGGGTCCGAGAGGTTGACGACCTGCTCGACGAGCAGCTCTGAGGTGACCGGCGACGTCCAGGAGCCGAACGGCAGGATGTCGGCCACTATTCAGCACCCCCCGCAGATCACGGCCGCCCGGCGGCGGCCCACTCCTCGACCCTGCTGTCGACGATGCGGCGCGCGTTCGGCATCTTCGCCCACTTCCGGAAGCGCTCCTTCTCCTCGTCGCTCAGCTGCGAGAAAAGGGTCCTCTCCGTGCGTGGCGTGCCCCCGCGCTCGCGCCGCTCCGCTGCTTGGCGGCCTGACCGCGGCAGGGAGGGAACGACGCTGCGGCGCCGGCCGCCGGCGGGCGTAGCGATCTCACTCAGGTGCTGCAGCTCGTCGCGCACGGATCCGATGTGCGCCTCGCAGGCGAGCAGCACGTAGTCCTGGCCCTGCCAGGAGAAGCGGAGGCGGTCGCTCGCTGCGGTCTCGCTCCCGTGGTCGTCGGCATAGCAGACGTCGCAAAGCTCCTGGATAAGCGTGCGTGTGGGCATCCGGACCTCCGTCGTGACAAGCGGCCGAGCAGCCTAACCCGCCCGTGGCTCCGCTGTAGCAGGAGGGCGCGAGGGTTTGTCGTGCCCGCTCCTGGCCCGCGACGCAGCCGATGCTCACGTGCCCACCTTCGCCGGCGGCGCAGCGACCATGCCGATCGGGGATGTCGTCACGGGCAGGTGACGACCGTCAGGGGTAGCCGGCGGCGGGGCCATCGCCCACGTGCCCCGGTCGTAGGCCTCGTCGAGGAAGTCCTGTACCTCCGCCGGCGATTCCGGCAGTCGGATGTGGTCGCGGAACACCGCGGCCGTCGCGGACGTGGCGGACAACCGCCTCCGCCTCGACGGATGAACGGGCCCCGGACGCGCCACCGGTGCCCTCCCGTACGAGGGGCACCGGTTGGCTTTTCATGGCAAATGGTGGAGGTGGCGGGAATCGAACCCGCCGTCGCCAAGGTTATCCACAGGCTGGTCAGACCCCAGAAATAGCATCTGAGCTGGGAACATGACGTGTCCAGGAGTGACCGCTGTGTACCGCCAGAGCGCGTCATTCCGCGCTATTTCCGCGTCACCGCGTCACGCTCGCGTCACGAACTACCCTCACGCCGCGAGTAGATTGGGGTCCCTGGGCCGGCGCGGTGCCGTCCCCGGACGGAGGGGCCGTGGGCTTCGTCGAGCCGGCGAGTTTCACCTGGGTTACCGAGGCGGACGGCCGTCGACGGAAGCGCCCGGCACGCTCGACGGCGTGGCGCGCCCGCTACCGGGACCAGCTCGGCCGGGCCCGGTCGCGCACGCTGCCGACCAAGCTCGAGGCTCAGCAGTTCCTCCAGCGGGTCGGCGTCGAGATGCAGCGCGGCGACTACATCGACCCGGTCGAGCGACGTCGGACCTTCTCGCACTGGGCGACGATCTGGTGGGACACGACCGTCAAGCTGCGCCCCTCGACCCGGCGTGGCTACTGGCAGCTGCTGGAGGGCCACGTCCTTCCCCACTTCGGGCACCAGCGGATGGGCCTCATCGACTATCTCGAGGTCGAGCAGTTCATCGCCAAGAAGCTGCGCCAGGGCCTGTCCCCGAAGAAGGTGCGTGACGCAGTCTCGGTCGTCTCGCTCGTGATGAAGTGCGCGGTCCGGGCCAAGGCTCGCAACGACAACCCCGCCGCCGGCCACGAGATCAAGGTGCGGCGGCGTAAGGTCCGCGCCGGCGACGTGCCCGACATGGCCGAGCTACAGCGCCTTGTCGCTGCGGTGCGCGACCCGTACAAGCCGGCCGTGTGGCTCATGGCCTACACCGGTCTCCGTCCCTCGGAGCTGTGCGGGCTGCGGGTACGGAGCATCGACTTCGTCCGTCGTCTGGTGCGGGTCTCGGAGACGCTGATGCCGGTGAACCGCTTCGAGGAGTGCGCCTACTCCCTCGTCAGCGGGCCGCCGAAGACCGAGGCCGGGGACCGGGACATCCCGATCCCCGAATGGCTGTGCGACGCCATCGCCGCGATGCTGGCCGAGCGCGCGGCGAGCCGGCAGGCGCCGACCTCGCTCGACGGGTACCTGTTCCTCCGCCCGAGCGGGCTTCCGCTCAACCGCGACAAGTTCCGCCAGGACGTGATCCGCCCGGCGCTCGTCGCCGCAGGGTTGCCAGAGCGGATCCGCACCTACGACCTCCGACACAGCCACGCCAGCCTGCTGATCGACCAGGGCGCCAACGTCCTCGCCGTGGCACAGCGGATGGGGCACTCCGATCCCGCCGTGACGCTCCGGGTGTACGGCCACCTCTTCACCGGGGCACAGGAGGAGCTGACGGAGCGGCTCGACACGCTGCGCCGGACCACGCTGGCGGCTTCGAGTGGGGGAGACGTGGTCGTGCTCGACGCCAAGCGCCCGCAACGGGACTGACGCGCTCTACTCGGCAGCTTCAGATCGTGGCGAGATCGGGATCGTCGGCCCCGATGCGCTCGACAGCCCGAGCGTAGGTGCCATCGGTCAGGACGCGTCGGACGAACGCGCCGACCTCGGTTGGTGGCTCCGCCTCATCGGGTGCTCGGCGAACGGGTGCCAGCTCACCGGAGGTTGCCGCTCGCTCCCGTGCGCGAGCCACAGCGGCAGCCAGTTCGCCGGTGGCGGCTGCTCCCGTAATCGCCACATGCCCCTTATTGCTAGGGCCGCGACAGCAGGTCTGGTTGTGACTCGGCCGGCTCGCGTGCTCGCGACTCTCACGCTCTCAGCGCTCGATCACCGGTCCGCCACGGTCGACCGACGGGGCCGCCGCGTACGGCGCCGGCTCCCGGTGCCACCACTCTCGCTCCCTGGCACGTCGACGCTCGCTGGCCTGCTCGGCACGCACCTGGTCGCGGGCTTCGTCCAGAGCGGCAACCTCGTCGGGGTCCATGTCCGACGTCAGCTCTGCTCGCTGCAGCCGCGCGCACTCGATGTCGGCCCGCTCCTCTTTTGCGTCGGCAACGAGCGCGTCTCGCTTCTCGGCCCGGCGCGCCGTGGTCTCGATCCACAGAGCCTGGTCTCGGTCGCACTTGGCGACCCAAGTCTCGAGACGCTGCGCCTGTTGCTCGAGGGCCGCCGCCTCGTCGCGGTGCATCTTCAGCTCCGGGGCGACGATCCGATCGGCCGCCCGCTTTGCGGCGTCACGCACCGCTTCGTCCCTCAAGGCTGCGCCCGGTGGCCACGGTTCGGACCAGCGCCGGGCGACGATCTCGCGCCGGTGCTCGGCCTCTCGTACCCGCGTCGCTCGCAGGTTCAACCGGCCGAAGCCAGCTGCGACGATGCGGGCGTCGGCGCGCGCC
>DAHUZG010000304.1 GCA_027306715.1 Acidimicrobiaceae bacterium | reverse complement strand
CCGGAGCAGGTACGCGTCCGGCTGGAGACGCGCGCGCGGATGCTCGCGTCTGGTGCCGACCCTTACCCCGTAAGCTCCCCGCGGACGACGACCGCGGCCGCGCTGCGGGAGAAGTACCCGGACCTGCCGAAAGACACGGCGACCGGCGAGATCGCGGGCGTGGCCGGGCGGGTCATGCTGTCCAGGATCGGCGGCAAGATCTGCTTCGCGACGCTGCGCGACGGCACCGGCGACATCCAGGCGATGATCCGCCTCGACGAGGTGGGCGCCGAGCGGCTGGCCGACTGGAAGCGGGACGTCGACCTCGGGGATCACGTCGGGGTGACCGGCGAGGTGATCACGTCGCGGTCCGGCGAGCTTTCCGTGCTGGCCCACTCGTTCGCGATCACCGCCAAGTCGCTGCGCCCGCTGCCTGAGAAGCACGCGGGCCTGACCGACCCCGAGGCGCGGGTGCGGCAGCGGTACCTGGACCTGATCGTGAACCCCGCGTCCAGGCGGCTGGCGGAGATGCGCTCGGCGGTCACGCAGTCGGTGCGGTCGTCGCTGCTGGCGCGCGGCTACCAGGAGGTCGAGACCCCGATCCTGACGCCGTTGCACGGCGGGGCGAACGCCCGGCCGTTCACCACCCACTACAACGCCTACGACGTGGACGTGTACCTGCGGATCGCGCTCGAGCTCTACCTGAAGCGGCTCGTCGTCGGCGGGATCGAGAAGGTCTTCGAGATCGGCAGGAACTTCAGGAACGAGGGTGTGGACAGCACCCACAACCCCGAGTTCACGATGCTCGAGGCCTACGAGGCGTACGCCGACTACAGCGACATGATGGAGCTCGTCGAGCACCTCGTCGCCGGCGTGGCACAGGCGACGAGGGGCACGACGGTCCTCGAGTACCAAGGCCGCCGGCTCGACCTCACGCCGCCGTGGCGGCGGGCGAGCATCGAGCAGCTGATTGCCGAGCAGACCGGCGTCGAGCTCTCGCTCGAGAGCGGCGCACCCGAGCTGGCGCGACGCGCCGGCGAGCTCGACGTCGCGATCCCCGCCGGGGCCGCGGCCGGGGCGATCCTCGTCGAGATCTACGAGAGGACCGTCGAGGCGGATCTGTGGGGCCCGGTTCACGTGACCGACTACCCGATCGAGGTCTCGCCGCTGGCGCGCGACCATCGCAGCCGCCCGGGTTATGTCGAGCGGTTCGAGACCGTCGTCGCCGGCCGCGAGCTCGTCAATGCCTTCTCCGAGCTGAACGACCCGGTCGAGCAACGCCGCCGGCTCGAGATCCAGGCGGCCGCCCACGAGGCCGGAGACGACGAAGCGATGGTGCTCGACGAAGAGTTCCTCCGCGCCCTCGACCACGGGATGCCACCGACGGGCGGCATCGGGATCGGCGTCGACCGGCTCGTCATGCTCCTCGCCGACGTCACCTCGATCCGCGAGGTGCTCCTCTTCCCGGCCCTTCGCCCCCTTCGGGACGGGGCCGCCAGCAGCGAGGCGGGCACCGGCGGGGGCGACGCAGCGGGCGACGCCGGTTGACCCTCGGCTGCATCGTCGCCCCTCCTCAGCTGGCTCGGACGGCTGGCGGGGACCGGCACGCCGGCGTCGCCCCGCTCGAGTACAGGTACATCAAGGTGCCCGCGCCCGGCTCTCGACGCCGCGCCGCTCGGGCGTTGTTGCGCCGCTCGGGCGCTCGCCGTAGACTCACTACTCGAGTAGTTGTCTGATGGTGGGGGATGTTGTTGCAGGGGGTGCAGGGGGTTCGCTGCCCCGGGGTCGGCCGGCGCGCACGCTTGATCGCGCCAGGCAATCGAAGTACCGGGCACCTGGTGTACAGGGTGTCCCGGCCGGAGAGTCACAAAAGGGGAGGGAAGGGCAGATGGCAAATCGCTTCAGGTTCAAGGCGGCGGCGGCATCGGCAGTTGCCGTGCTCGGGGTCGTCGCAGGGCAGGTGGCAATCGGGGGCGCGGGCCCGGCAGGGGCCACGTCGGGGGGCTCGCCGGTTCTCGAAGGCGTCATCTCCGCCTTCTCCGGTCCCTCGGCCTTCGAGGGCCCGGTGAACATGGCGGGGGCGCTCTCGGCATCCTACGAGATCGACAAGGCCGGGGGGATCCTCGGCCATCCCCTGCAGGTCACCACCGTGGACACCCGTGGCGACCCTGCCGACGCCCTCCCGCTCGTGCAGCGGATGATCGCCTCGAACTCGAACCTCGTCGGGCTCACCGGCCCGAGCGGCAACACGGGGCCGGCGCTGATCCCGATCGTCAACCGCTACAAGATCCCGATGTTCTCGCTGGCCGGAGAGTCCTCCTTCGACCGCAGCACCTACCAGTACTTCTGGAGGCTGCTGCCACCTGACCCGGCGCAGGGCATCGCCATGGCGATCTGGGCCAAGCAGCGCGGCTACACCCGTGTCGCCGCGGTGTTCGGCACCGACAGCTCCGCCCAGGGCGACCTGCCGGGGGTGCTGCAGGGAGCCAAGGACCTGCACCTCAAGATCGTCGCCAACGTCAGCCTGACGCCGGGCCAGGTGAGCTACAAGTCTGACGTCGCCAAGATGCTGGCGGCGCACCCGCAGGTGATCCTCACCGAGTCGGACTCGTCGACGGCTGCGACCTTCTTCTCCGACATGAGCCAGATCGGC
>DAHUZG010000283.1 GCA_027306715.1 Acidimicrobiaceae bacterium | reverse complement strand
CCGGCGGCGCCGGCGGCAGCGGCGGCAGCGAGGGCTTTGGCGGGAGCACGGGCATCGCGGGTGCCTTCGGTCTCGGCGGGGCAGGCGCTGACGCCGGCTCTGGTGAAAACGGTGGTGGAGGGGGAGGTGGAGGTGGCTACTACGGCGGCGGTGGTGGCGGATCCAGCGGCACGACCTCAGGCGGCGGCGGTGGTGGTGGCGGATCGAGCTTCACGCTCGGCTCAGGCACGATCGGGCTGGCATCCGCGGGCGCCACGTCCGAGGTGAGCATCACCTACGCCGCCCCGACGGCGACGGCGAGCGCCGCAGCGCTCGGCTTTCCGAGCGAGGCAGAGGGAACGCTGAGTGCCACCGAGCCCTTCACCGTCACGAACGACGGCTCGGCACCGCTTCTCGTCTCCGGGATCGCGCTCGGCGGGTCCGACCCGGGCGACTACGTGGTGGACAGCGGTTGCCAAGCTCAGGTCGCAGTCGGCGCGAGCTGCCAGATCGGCGTGCGTTTCGCACCCCAGTCGCAGGGCCAGAGCTCGGCGACCCTGACGCTGACGACCAATGCCCCCGGCACGCCGGCGACCGTGGCGCTGTCCGGTACCGGCACCGGCCTGCCCCAGGGTGCCCAGGGTGCCCAGGGTGCCCAGGGTGCGCCGGGTACCACAGGAGCCCAGGGTGCGCCGGGTACCACAGGAGCCCAGGGCCCTCCGGGCCCAACCGGCGCTGCCGGGCCACGCGGTCCTGCAGGCTACGTGGAGATCGTCACCTGCAAGACGGTTGTCAAGACCGTCACCAAGACGGTCGGGAGCCATCTCCGGAAGGTCCATGTCGAGCAGCAGCGCTGCGCCGCCCGGCGCATCTCGGGAACCGTCAAGTTCACCGCTGCCGCCGCCGCGGTGATCGCGCACCTCTCACGGGGCCGCGTCCTGTACGCCACGGGAGCGAGCGTCTCTACCGCTCGTGGCACGCACCAGCTGCTGCTCGATCCGCGCCGGGCGCTGCGGCGAGGCTGGTATACGCTGAGCCTGCGCTTCCGCCACGGCAAGCTGTGGAGGGCCGAGCGCTCGGCCGTGCTGATCGGCTGACGCGACTCCCGGCTGCCACCTCGCGAGTCCACCGTCTGGCGGTCTCGCCGAGGGCTAACGCGGGCGGTAGGCGATGCTTCGGTGGCAGATGTCGAGCACGATCACGGTGCGCTTGTCGTCGTCGATCTCATAGAGCACCCTCCAGCTGCGGGCGAGACGCGCGCTGTAGATGCCGGCGAGCTCGTCGCCAAGCTCGCGACCGACTCGGCGAGGCTCGGCAAGGAGCGGGCCGGTGATGAAGTCGACCGCCGCCGTGGCGACGTCACGGGGTAGCCGCTCCGCCAGCGCCGGGCGAGCTGGGGGAGCGGTCCCGAGCTCGTACGGCACAGTCACTGTCACCCGGCGCGGCGTCCTTTCAACAAGGCTCGGGCCGCCTCCGCCCCGTAGGCGACGTCACCGGCGCCGACCGCCTCGCGCGCCCCGGCGAGTGCCCGGAGCGCCTCTGGGTCGGCACGGACCTCTGCGGTCTCGCGTAGGGCCAGGTACGTCTCGACCGCGTGCACGACCGCCTGGTGGATGCTGCGGTGATCCTCCTCCGCAACGGCACGGAGCTCGGCGTCGAGCTGGGGGGGAAGTCGGAGTGTCATGGCCATATCACAATGGTAGTAGATTGCACCACCGACCAGTGCCGGCGTTAGAGCGTAAATCTCAACCTGAACGGCGCGCCGCGGAAGGACCCGAGCGCCAGCCCGGCGACGCCGCCGCCAGCCGTCCGGGCGAGCTTGACGAGGCGCGCCGAGGCATGCAGGCCAGCGCCGCGGTCGACGACGCGGATCGTCCCGACGAGCGTGCCCGAGCCGGGGCCAGCCGGCCAAGGTGCGCGTGGCCCCGAGTGGTCACGCCGCTCGAGGGCGAAGATCTCGATCCGCGCCGTGCCCCCGTCGCGGCCCGCGATGCCGAGCCGCCCGACGACGAGCTCGATCGGCCCGCTCCGGGGAGAGACGACGAGGAAGCCGCTTGTCACCGGCCCGCGGTTGTCGTAGTGGAGCGACCCGCTGAACCGAAGCGTCACCGGCGGTGGCTCGCTCACGCGCACCGAGAACGGTCCGCCCGTCACGCTGCCGGTGCTGTTCGAGGCCGTCACCGAGTAGCTGAAGCTGCTGAGGCCTCGAGGCACCGTGCCGGAGA
>DAHUZG010000280.1 GCA_027306715.1 Acidimicrobiaceae bacterium | reverse complement strand
GCTCCGGCCGCCGCGCCAGCAGCAGCCGGCGGGCCCCCGGGACCGTCGGGCTGGCCGTCGGCGACTCTGCCGGCGACGCCGGCTTCCTCTCGATGGCGGGCTCTCCCTACGCGCCGGCGAACGGCGACGCGGCCCTGCGGGGAGTCGCCCGGCGGACCCGGCGCAGCTATCAGGCTGGCTTGTTCCAGGCGGTCGCGCAGTACCTCGGGCACGCCCCGGGGTCGTGCGCCGTCTGCCGACCACCGAGGCTGGAAGCCGCGGCCCGCGACCTGCTCGCCCTGCTCTCTGTTCAAGAGGCCGGCCTCGAGCGGGCAGGGCGGCGCCTGCTCGAGGTGTCAGCGCGCTCTCTCGCCGCCGAGGCGCAGATGCGCCGGCTCGCCCGGGACACCCAGCCGGCCGGTGGCGGGCGGCCGTGAGCGAGCATGGCTCGAGAACCCCGGGCTGGTGATGACCGCCCTGTCGCCTGAGAGATCGGCGCCTGAGAGATCGGCGCCTGACGAACCGGCGCCTGACGAACCGGCGCCCCGAGAGCCGGCCCCGGCGGCCGATCTGGCGCCGGCAGCCGCGACGGGCTCGGCCAGCCTAGGCGTAGGCGTAGGCGTGGGCGTGGGCGGCTGCGACGCCGCGAGGCGGCCCGTCGGGCTCGGGCAGCCCCGGCTCGCCCTTCTCCGGCGCGGCAGCCGCCTGCTCGAGAACCCGCTCTTGAGGAACGGCCACGCCCTCAACCTCAGCACCGCCGCCAGCTCGCTCGCCGGCCTGGCGTTCTGGCTCGTCGCCGCCCGCCGCTACAGCATCACCACCGTCGGCCGCAACGCGGCAGCGATCTCGGCCCTCATGTTCGTCGGCGGCGTCTCTCAGCTCAACCTCTCGAGCGCCCTCGTACGCTTCGTGCCTTCCGCCGGTCGGCGAGCCCGGATGCTCGTGCTCGGCGTGTACGCAACGGCGGCTGCGACGGCCATCGTGCTCGGCACCGTCTTCCTCGTCCTTGTCAAGCGGGTCGCTCCCGAGCTCGGCTTCCTCGTCGCCAACCGCGCCCTCGCCGTCTGGTTCGTCCTCTCCTGTGCCGTGTGGGCGATCTTCGTACTCGAGGACGGGGCTCTGACAGGCCTCAGGCGAGCGGGATGGGTGCCGGTCGAGAACACGGCCTTCGGCCTCTCCAAGCTTGTCGCCGCGGGCGTGCTGGCAGCGCTGCTGCCCTCTGACGGAATCTTCATCGCCTGGTCCGTCTGCACGCTTCTCACCGTCGTGCCGACGAATGTGGCGATCTTCTCGCGAGCCCTGCGCGTGGCCTCCGGCACCGGCGACGCTGACCCGAGCGGCGCGGCCGGTGGCCCCCGGAGGTCCAACGAGGTCGACGAGCCGCTCTTTGGGCGACTCGTCCGATATGTCCCCTACGATTTCGCAGGCTCGCTGTGCTGGCTGGCGGCGACGGCGCTCGTGCCCGTCCTCGTGATCGCCCGGGTCGGTGCCAGCCGCGGCGCCGTCGTCAATCTCTGCTGGGTCGTCGCCTACGCGATGTACCTGGCGAGCATCAATCTCGGCTCCTCGCTCGTCGTCGAGACCACGAGCGGGCGCTCCTCGCTCGCCTCGGCGCGCAGGGTGGCGCGCTCGCACCTCGTGCTGGTGCTCGGACCACCGGCGATCGTCCTCGCCGTCGTGGCGCGGCCGCTTCTCGGGCTCTTCGGCACCGCCTATGCCCATTCCGGGCCCGAGCTGCTCGGGTTGCTGGCGCTGTCGGCCGTTCCCTTCGTCACGACCGCGACCGCTGTCAGCTCCTACCGGGCCCGCGCCGCCACCCGCAACGTGGCAGTGGTCAATGTTGCCCTCCTCGCCGTGCTCGTCGTCACGACCTTCCCGCTGCTGGGTCCGCTCGGGCCTGTCGCGCTCGGAGTCGGCTGGCTGACGGCCCAGGTTGTGGTCGCCGGTGGCATCGCACTCTCCGAGCGGTCGGAACGCCACCTGGCCCTTCCCGCTGCGAGCGCCCTCACCCTTGCTCTCGCCCGGCTCGTCACCCGCTGGAAGCTGCCGCGGCCGTTGCGCCGGATGAGCGCCCGCCATGCCGACTCCGGCTCGCGCCGCGTGATCGAGGAGCTGCTCCCCGACGTCGACAGCTTCCTGCGCGGTGTGGCGACGGGCGCCAGCAGCGGGGGCGCCCCTCATCTTGACCTCGTCGCCTGGACGCGCCAGCTCACCCCGGGCAACGTCACCGTGTGCTCGGGAGGGTCGGACCGCGCGGTTGCCCAGATCGCTCTCGAAGGATGCCGGGAGCGCCTCCTCGTCAAGGTCGCCCGCTCCGCGGCAGGAGCCGAGGAGCTGCGACGCGAGCACGCCGTGCTCGACGAGCTGCATGCCGACGAGCGCCTCGGCACCTGGCGGCAGCTGCTTCCTCACTGGGAGGCTGGTGACGAGCTCCGGCCGGACTGCGTCATCGAGCGCGTGCTGCCAGGCGTCGACGCCTCGGTCGTGCTGCGCCGGCGCCCCGAGCTGGCCACGGCTGTCGCCCGCTCGGGGCTCGAGGCGGTCGGCGCGCTCCACCGCCGCACCGCCGCTTGGGTCGTGGTGGACGAGCAGCGGCTGGCCGATTGGCTCTCCCCGGCGCTCGAGGTGCTGAGATCGAGCCATCCGACCGGCGAGGTCCCGGCGCGCCAGCTCGAGACGACGGCGGCGCTCGAGAGTCGTCTCTCGGCGGCGCTGCTCGGTCACAGCCTCGAGGTGAGCTGGGTGCACGGCGACTACTCGCCGGGCAACGTGCTCGTCGCGGATCGCCTGGGCACGGTCTCTGGCATCGTCGACTGGTCGCGTGCGCGCCCCGGGGCGCCCCCCGCGCTCGACCGTCTCCTCTGGCTGGCCGCGATCCACTGCGAGGTGACCGGCCAGCAGCTCGGAGCCCTCGTGCGCGCGGTGCTCGCCGACAACGGCACCGGGCCCGGCGGGCGCTCGCGCCGCGCCGCTGCCGGCTTCGGCCGTCTGTGGCAGAGCCTGACGAGCGAGCTCGAGGAACACCGGACGCGCCGGCCCCGCCGCGGCGGGGGAGGGCCGGCGCCGGCTGATCTGCTCGTCTGGGTGTGGCTCGACCACGTGGCGAGCAACCTCACCAAGTCCGCCCGCTATCTGCGCAGCCCGCTGTGGTGGGTCGCCAACGTCGAAACGGTCCTCGCCGCCGTCGAGCACGGCGAGCGCCAGGGCGCGGCATCTCGCCCGGGCGTCGAGGGGCGGCCGCAGGCGCGTGGTGGACACCAGTCGCGGTAGGCGCGATCACGCGCCCAAGTGATCAAGCCGCCGACACGCGCACGCAACATGTGAGCATCCCAACAAGAGGGAGTCGCGGCACCGGTACGGGGGGCGACGAGCCATCCGCTCCCCTGCCGCCCAATTCTCCTTGCCGCCAGCGTTCGGCATCGACATCACCCAGATGAGAACCCGGATCAGAACTCAGGAGGTAGCAGTGCCGAAAGACACCACACCCGACGGCGCGGGCCGACCAGCGCGCCGGCACCCCTGGCGGGGGCGCAGCACGCTGATCGCCGGGCTCGTCGCGGCGTCACTTCCCGTTGCCGTTATCGGCTCGTCACCGGCCGCCTCTGCGGCGACGACACCTCTCGTCTCGACCGCCACCGCCGAGCTCTCGGCGGGAGGCGCTGCGATCACCCCGAGCGCCACGACGCCGCTTGTCGCCGGCGACCAGCTGCGGGTGACGTTCAACGAGGGCGTCAGCATCCCGAGCACGTGGTCGGTCGAGCTCACCGACGGCTCGACGCTGGCGAGCTTCGACGCCTCGAGCTCGACCGTCACCGGGATTTCCGCCGACGTGCTCAGCTTCACGCTGACGAGCGGCGGCGTGATCGGGATGCAGACCAAGGACCTCGAGGTCGTCTCGGCCTCGGGGATCTCGGCGGCGGGCGGGGGGCAGTGGAACCTCGTCGACAGCGGAGAGGTGCTACGCGTCGATCCGCTCAACCCGACCGACACGACCTCGCCGACGACCTGCAGCCTCATCCCCGGTCACACCCGCTTCTTCGGCGGCACCAACTGCGACATCGGCTTCGGCAACCCCGGTCCTGAGCCGCCCGACGTGTTCGACATCATCCCCGTGCCGACCACCGACCTCGTCGGGCCCCCGCTCGACAACGCCCCCGAGGTGATCACCAACTGCGCCGGCTACTCGACCGACACGGTCTACGACCTCCTCACCGGAACCCAGCTCGGGAAGCAGGCATGCGGAACCTGGCCCGCAGGAGAGAGCACGCTCGGCAACACGACCGGGACGAGCCTCGACTACATCCCGACGCCGAGCCTCGTCTCCTTCGAGCAGGTCGGCGTCGTCGAGACACTGCCGAGCTCGCAGTACCTCAGCGCGACGGCGGTTCCTCCACAGCTGACCGGCATCCAGGTCTCAGGGAACAGCGCCACCTTCGACTACAACACGGCCGTCAAGTGCGAGACGCCCCCGCCGGCCGTCGACCCGTCGACCGACTCCTTCAATCACACCGCCAGCCAGTACAGCTACAGCTACCCGTGGTGGGCGACGACCTCCGCCGGCGCCGACCTCAGCTACCCGCCCTCGCCCGAATCGATCAGCTGCCCAGCCTCGGGCTCGACGGCGATCACCGTGGCGTACGCCGCTGCCATACCGACGCCGGTCCGCTTCAAGTTCACCGGCTACGGATTCGGTTACTACGTCGTCGCCAGCACGAGCACGCCGACGGTGGGCGAGCGCGCGGCCTCCGAGAGCGCCTACTACGGCCCGGGGGGCGCCCTCGTCCCACCTGACCCGTCGATCTCGCAGCTCGCGCTCGACTCGAGCTCGGCCCTGCAGCCCTCGGGCGGGACGCTGATCCTCGACTACGCCGCTCAGAACGCGGTGCAGTGCTCGATCACGGGCCCGGCGGGGACGAGCGTGGCGATGCAGTACCGCGACTCGGGCGACAGCTACCCGCAGTGGAGCTTCTCCCCCGCCTACTCGAAGGTGCCGTGCGAGGAGCCGGCGCCGGCCACTCCCCTCGGAGGTGAAGCTGAGGTCACCGTGCCGCCGAACACGAACAGCAACGGTCAGCCGGACACCTATACCTTCACCCTCACCGCCTCGGGCGTCGCGGGCCAGGGAGCGGTGGCCGCGAAGACCCTGACGCTGACGGTGCCGGCCCCGCAGCCGGCGGTGTCCAGCTTCGCTGTCTCGAAGTCGTCGCTCGACAGCTCTGGTGGCGCGGTGACGCTCAGCTACGCCACCGCCTACGCCCAGAGCTGCTCGCTCAGCGTCTCGCCCGCATACCCGGGTGACCCGAGCGGTCCCGTCGCCTGCAACGCCTCGAACGTCTCGACGGTGCTGCCGGCAAACACGGCCCAGACCCCGGCCAGCTACCGCTTCGCCCTCACGGCCTCGACGCCGAACGAGCCGGCGGCGACCGCCGGCGCGACCGTGACCGTGGCCGCCGACGCCCCGCCGGCCACGACCACGACCACGACCACGACCACGACCACGACGCCTCCTCCGCCTCCTCCGCCTCCTCCGGCCGCCACGCCGGTCGTCACTCCCGTCGTGCCGGCTCCGCACGTGCGGCCGTCGCTCACCCCTGACGTGACGGCGATCGTCCACGGCCGGGTGACGACCAAGGGCAGGACCTGGGTGCGCATCCGCGGCACGAACTTCGAGCGTCGCGACACCGTGCGCTTCGGGCGCCGGCTAGCGATCCGGATCCGGGTGGTGAACCCTCACCTCCTGCTCGCCCTCTGCCCACCGGGGCGGGGATGGGTGCAGGTGACCGTCCACACGGCGCGGGGTACGAGCGTCAAGGTGCGGAGCAGCCGCTTCCACTACTGAGCGGCCGCCTACCGGCTGCCGCCCGCCGGACCGGTCTGGAGCGATCCGGGCCGGTCCGGCGCCGCGCCGAGCGGCCGCCCGCCGCTTTCACCCCGCCGCCGGCGGCTCTGTAGGGTCGCGTCCTGTGAGAGCAAGCACGCCGGCAGCGTCGGCGAGGACATCAAGGACATCGAGGCGCTGCCCCGGGCCCCGCGGCAGCGCCGGGCTCCAGCGGTGAGCAGCACGGGCCGCGCCGGACCTGCTCCTCGCCCGCCGGTGGCGCTCGTCGGCGACTCGATCGAGGTGCCCTGCCTCGACGGGACGAAGCGGCGGTACCTCGGCCTCGACGCTGCCGCCTCGACCAGCGCTCTTCCCGCGGTGGCCGAACGTGTCGCTCAGTTCCTCCCGTGGTACTCGAGCGTCCACCGCGGCGCCGGCTACAAGTCACGGCTGGCCACCGCGGCCTACGAGGAGGCACGCGCCGCCGCTCTGGAGTTCGCCGGGCGGGCGCCCTCGGGCGCGGGCGGAGGAGACGTGGCGATCATCTGCCGCAACACGACTGAGGCGATCAACCACCTCGCCTACCGGTTGCGGTTGGCGCCGAGCGACGTCGTCGTCACCACCGTTGTCGAGCACCACGCCAACCTCTTGCCGTGGGCACGGCTGTGCCGGCGGCGCTTCGTCGAATGTGGCGCCGACGGGACCTTCGACCCGGGAGCAGTTGCCGAGGCCCTGGCAGCCGATCCGCGCCCGCGACTGCTCGCCGTCACGGCCGCCTCGAACGTCACCGGCTGGACCCCCGACCTCGCCCGCATCGTCGCCCTCGCACACGAGCGGGGCGTGCCGGTCCTCGCTGACTGCGCCCAGCTCGCCGCTCACGCTCCGCTCCCCACCGCGCCCGACTTCGT
Organism: Acidimicrobiaceae bacterium; assembly: GCA_027306715.1. Classification (GTDB taxonomy): domain Bacteria; phylum Actinomycetota; class Acidimicrobiia; order Acidimicrobiales; family Bog-793; genus DAHUZG01. The sequence continues at coordinate 7,888 of DAHUZG010000280.1, read as the reverse complement.
CGCCTGGAGCGGCCACAAGATGTACGCCCCCTTCGGCGCCGGAGTCCTCGTCGGACCGAGGACCGCATTCGCCGAGGGGGACCCCTTCCTCGCCGGCGGCGGCGCGGTCGACCTCGTCGACCTCGACGAGGTGCTGTGGAGCGAGCCGCCCGAGCGGGAGGAGGCGGGCTCGCCGAACGTGATCGGGGCTGTCGCCCTCCACGCCGCCGCCGAACAGCTCGGCGCCATCGGTTGGCCGGCGATCGGCGAGCACGACCGGCGGCTCGCCGAGCGGCTGCGCCGGGGGCTGTCGAAGATCGACGGCGTGCGGCTGCTCGGCCCTCGAGCGGGGACGGCGACACTCCCGCTCGCCGCCTTCGTGATCGAAGGCGTGCCGCACGCCCTCGTCGCGGCGCGCCTCAGCGCCGAGCACGCCATCGGCGTTCGCCACGGCTGCTTCTGCGCCCACCCCTACCTGATGCGGCTCCTCCAGCTCTCTGCGGAGGAGATCAGCGCCTACCGGGCCGCCGTGCGGGCCGGGGACCACCGTGCGGTTCCGGGGGCGGTGAGGGCCAGCGCCGGCATCGACACCACCGAGGCCGACATCGACCGGCTGCTCGCCGCCGTCCTCGAGATCGCATCCGGCGACTCGGCGCCGGTCACCTACCGACAGGATGCGGGAAGCGGCGACTACTGGCCCGAGGGGGACGCCGGCGGCTGGAGCGCCGGACGGCACGGGCTCGGACCGGCGTGCAGCCCCGGTTGAGCGCAGGCGCAGGCGAGCACGACGGCCCGCGGGCGGCGCCGATCACGCCTCATCGAGCAGCTCTCTCTCGGGGTCGGGCTCCCCTGTGACGTAGTCGAGCCGGATGCCGGCGCGGACCGCGGCAGAGCTGGAGCCGGCGGAGCGGTGGCGCAGCTGGCCCACCATGACGATCTGCAGCTCGACCGGCACGCTCCCGGGCGGCTCGGTAGAGAGGTCGGGCAGCTCCACACCGGCGCCGCCGGGGGAGAGGTCGACGATCCGGCAGGCGCGCCACCGGCCCTCGGGATCGCCCTGGAGCCGCAACCGGCCGACCCACTCCACCGGCATCCTCGCAGCAGAACGTCGAAGATCGCTCATGCAACCTGGCTCCTCGCGTTGTCCCCGGCTCCCCGGCGGCCGGCGCGCGCCGGCATCCCTTCCCCTGTCGCTAACGGCTGGCTGTCACCCGGTGTCAAGCGGGTCGACCCGTCGGGGCGGCGCGATGACCCGCCCGCGCGCCCGCGTGGGCGCAGCTGAGCCTGAGCGGTCTGGTCTCTCTGAGCCGACCGTCGTTGGGCCGTTGAGCCGGGAACGGGGCCGCGTCGGCCGCGTCGCTCTGCGTGGTCGTCGAAGCCGCTTGGCGTGGCGATCCCACCCGGTCGGCATGGGAGCGAGGGCGTGCGCGAGCGGCGTAGGCACGAGCGAAGGGTGCTCGCTCACCGCGCGCCGCCCCTTGCGGTCGTGCTTGTTCAACGGAGCATCGCGTGTTCACTTCCGCAGACGCTCACCAACCTGAGCGGCAAAGTTTGGGACGCCCGCGTTGCTCAGTGCTTGAAGCACGTCCTCGGGAGTCATGGCAGGTCGCCTGCGGTCGGCAGCCATCTCCGACACCACGTCGACGATGACGTCCGGGTGCTCGCCGAACAGCTCGACCAGGTAGTCGTCGGGTGGATGGACGCTCACCGAGTACGAGGCGAGTGCCGGGCCGGGGAAGTCGCGTCCGTTGTGTGTAAGGATCGTGGCCGGCGCACGGGCGACAGCGGCGGCGGTGGTAGGGATCACCTCGTGCAGCTCGACCTCGTCGAGGCGAAGGACGAGGTCGAGCAGCGAGATCGGATAACAGACGTTGGTGTCGGGGAGGACCCGACGCAGGCTCACGATTCAGTACTGGAGCCCAGCGGCGTCGGCCTCTTCGACGACTCGTCGGATGCCGGCGCGCGTGCTCTCTCGACGTGACCGGTGCGCGAGCACCTCACGGGCGAGCACTTTGCGGTAGGAGCTACGCGGAAGCCGGCGCGACGAGAGCACACCCTCGGCGATGAGGCGATCGACATACTGGCGCGAGACGCCGAGCAGGCGTGCCGCCTGCGACGGGCTCAGCTCGGTCTCCTCCGGAACGATCGCTACGGTGTCGCCTTCCTCCAGCTGGCCGGCAACGGCGAGAAGCCCCTTTACGAGCGAGCTCGGCACCACGACCTCGGTGTCGCCGACGCGGATGAGAACCGGAGATCCGGCACTCACGACGAGGTCCTGAACCGCGCGGAGCTCAGGGCGCTCGTCATCACTCGCCCGGATCTCGGCGACCGGTAGCTCGCTCACTTCGGCCATATTATCCAACCTGCCACAGCTGCAACCGCCGCGACCTCATATCGCCGGTTCGGAGTGGCCCGCGACCCTCCCGGCCAGCCGGGCGAGAGCCTCGTTACGGGCGGCTGTGCCGTCGAGCAGCGTGTGGTCGGCGCAACGTGCGCGCATTCGGTGCGTCGTAGCCGAAGAGACGGGCGGAACCCCCCGAACCCGAGCCGTCGGTATGTATCGGCGACGAGCCGACTCGACGTCCCGCGTGCAAGCGCCACGAATGGTTGATCGGTACCGGTTGTAGCACCATGAGGTGCGGCTCTGGAGGAGACCCCTTGGGCTCTGGTCTCGGGCTCGCGCTCGGATCTGCACGGACGGCCCCGACCTCCACGAGTACTGTCACGTCTGTGACGGCGCGCCGCGCGTTCGTGGTTGTCTCGCTCGTGATCAGCATCGCCGTCGGCTACGGGGTCGCACAGCTCGTGAGCTCGCCGGCCCGTGGGGTCACCCAGGCCAGCTCGCCGGCGCCCGCCACTGCGTCGTACCCAACCTTGCATCCAGGCCAAGGCTGTCCTGCCACGCCTGGGCGGCTGGTGAACAACGCCTACTTCGGCGGCTATGAGCTCGGCCAAGGTCCGGTCAGGATGTTGATTGCCAACGCCGGCAACCTGCGTCGAGGGATCGTCTACATCGTCCCCGCCGACAAGAACAACCCTCTCGGGCCTGCCGCGTACTACGCCTTCCAGAACTTCTGGTACAGCCTTCCCTCGTTCAAAAGAACCTGGACCGTCACGGCCCGACGCCTCGACGGAGCAGGCAGCGTCCTGTTCGGCAACTCCGACCCAACCCCCACCGCTCGGCCCGTGCCCGCAGACGCCCCCCAGGAGTTCGGACCCGGCTACCGCTCCGGCGTCGGCAGTACCTGGGTCAACGCCCCCGGCTGCTACGGCTTCCAGGTCAGCGGCGATCAGCTCAGAGAGGTCATCGTCGTCGACGTGATCCTCCGCTAGATCGCGTCCAGCATGTCGTCTCAACGAGGCGTCTTGTAGCGCGTGCCGCACGCGAGCGGCACGTTGGGCGAGCGCGGCAAACGTGTGGCATCTCCCGACGGGCGGGCTGCGGCTTGACCGCGAGCAACTGGGCACACCTGCGACTCAGTCGTGGTCGACATCGGGGGATCGCCGTACTCGAGCGAAGTGTGTCGCCTACCCGGGACGAAGGTGACCCGCCTCCGGAGCGGGGAGGCGTAGCAGGTCCCCGAGGCCGGCGAGACAGCGATCCAGTGGGAGACTGAGCAGCTCGAGCACGAGAATCGCGTGACAGAACAACAGGCGTCGACGGCCGCCAGCAGCGCCGATCGGCACCTCTGGCGTCGACGAGTCGGCAACATTCGGACGATCCGGGATCGCTGCTCTACACGAGGCCGGCCATAAGATCGACGGCGGCCTTCATCTCGGCGCCCAAGCCGGCCCCGCTGTGCCCGGCGTCCTCGACCACGACGAGGCGGCTCGCGGGCCACGCCCGATGGATCATCCAGGCGGTGTCGAGCGGGCTCGAGACGTCGTAGCGGCCGTGGATGAGGACGGCGGGGATGTGGGCGATCCGTTCGATGCCAGCAAGCACCTCGTTGTCGGCGAGGAAGCAGCCGTGCGACCAGTAATGGGTGACGAGGCGAGCAAAGGTCAACTGCCACTGAAGGTCCTTGCGGATGAGGCGAGGTTCGGCGCCCGGCGCGAGGGACATGTGAGTGTCCTCCCACGCGCACCACCGCCGCGCCGCCTCGTGGCGTGGCTCCAGGTCGGGTGAGGCGAGGAGGCGGGCGTACGCCGCAGCCAGGTCGCCGTGCCGTTCGGCCTCGGGCACAGCTGACACGAACTCGTGCCACTCCCGGGGGAATATCCGGCCCATGTCTCTCGTGATCCACTGGGTTTCCCGAAGGCGGCCAGACGTCACCGCGGCGAGCACCATGGCGAGGACCCGGTCCGGGTGGCGCTCGGCGTAGACAAGGGCGAGGGTGACTCCCCACGACCCACCCAACACCATCCAGCGGTCGACACCGAGGTGTACCCGGAGTTGTTCGATATCGGCAATCAGATGATCGGTCGTGTTGGTCGACAGGTCGGCGGTCGGATCCGCGGCGAGTGGCCGACTGCGGCCGCAGCCTCGCTGGTCGAACAGCACCGCTCGGAAACGCTCCGGGTCGAACATCCGGCGGGAATTCGGCCCGGGGGGCGAGCCGGGACCGCCGTGCAGCCAGACCGCCGGGATGCCATCGGGCCGACCGACAACCTCCCAGTAGACAGAGTGACCGTCGCCGACCTCGAGATGTCCGTACTCGTACGACTCGACGGCTGGGTGCATGACCGAGGCTAACTCGCGTCGTGCCGACGCAAGCTGAGCCGGCCGAACGACTTCAGATCGGGAGAGCTCCGCCAGGACAGATGGGGCGGCCTCAACAACGTTGCGGCATCGTCTACTCGGAGAAGGGCAGAACGGCACATCTGGCATGTCATCCGCGTCAGACGGAGATGTGCTCGCCCCGGTCACGTGCTACGTGAGGTCGGTTCAGGAGGTCAACGGGATCGGGTACAGATCTGGCTCTTGGGCGCGACAAGACAGGTGTTCGGGCGAGTCGGTATCCAGCAGTAGCACTGCCGCTTCGGCGCGGAGCTAGTCGCCAAGCTCGGCGGCCATCATTCGCGTGCGCTGAGGCGCTGGCTTGGCGCCCACACGGGCTCCGGCCGAGTCGCTCCGGACCAAGAACCTCCCGCGCCTCAAGGTGCCTCGAGTGACTCGAGAGTCAAGTCCGGTGAGCGGATCCGCCAAAGGGGACGTATGGCTGCTCGGCTTCGCTCGCCACAGCTGGGCAAGTGCAGGGCTCTTCGTCTTGGCCCGGGCTCTCAGGTAGAGGTCGATGGCCATCGCCGTCTTCGGCCCGAAGGGCACGCTTCGCGGCCGCGACCCCTTGCCGATCACGCGCAGCACCTGAAGCTCGAGATCGACGTCCTCGAGGCGGAGGTTAGTGATCTCGGCGAGGCGCACGCCGCCGTCGATGAACACCCGCAGGATCGCCGTGTCGCGTCGCTCCTCGAAGCCCGATCCCGAGCACGCCTTCAACAGCTTCTTCAGGTCCTCGTCGGGGATGACGGGCACGGGGACCTCGGGCACCTTCGGCGGCTTCATGCGCGCCATCGGGTTGGCGGGGATCTCTCCTTCTTCGAGCAGCCACTTGAACAGCTGCTGCAGGTTGCCGTAGCGGATCGAGGCGGTCTTCGGCTTCCAGTGCTGGAGCTGGTCGGAGATGAAGCTCTCGACGTGCTCGCGAGCCAGAGTGGCGACGTCGGTGATGCCGAAGTGCTCAGCGACGAAGGCCTCGAAGAGCACCGCGGACTCGAGGTAGGAGTCGATCGTGCGGGGGCTCTTGTTGGCAGCTCCGAGCGACAACCGCCAGGACCGCAGTAGCGCGCCGAGGCTGCCGTATTCAGCCGAAGCGAGCCGTTCATCTGTCCGCATTATCGAGACACTAGTAGCTGTCGCAGCGTTGCGCTGCTGGCGCTCAGACGCCAGCCGGTGTAACGTCCCAGCTCACAGGCAGTTCGTGGAGCTGACCGGGCTCGAACCGGCGACCTACTGGTTGCAAACCAGTCGCTCTTCCAACTGAGCTACAGCCCCGCCGATGTCAGCTTACGCGGCGCGGGGGCGGTGACGGCAGGGGCGGTGACGGCAGGGGCGGCGCGGACGTCGGCGCGAGGACGGGTGTACCGTCGTGCTGCGCCGCGATGGAGAGAGCGATGAACGACGCCGACGACTCCCCTGCCGGACGGACCGGCTACGTCACCGTCGCCATCCCGGGCGCCGGTCGGGCCGGCGAGGTGCGTGTCTCCATCCGGGGCGGGAACGAGGTGTTCATCGCCTATGCCGAGCGACCGATCGAACGAGGTCAGCAGGTGATCGTGGTCGGCGATCGCGGGGCGCGCTGCGTCGACGTCATAGCCGGCTGACCGAGGGTCGCCGGTAGAACGATCCGCCTCCGCTGCGAGGCGGGAGAGGAGCCGACAATGTTCGGTTGGCGGGTACCGGCACCCAACGAGGCGCTCCTCGTGAGCGGCAGCAAGTCAGCGAGCGACGGCCTGCCTTTCAAGATCGTCACCGGGCACGGCGCCTTCGTGCTGCCGGTCCGCAGCAAGGTCTCCTACCTCACCCTGGCGATGCAGGAGGCCGAGGTTGCCGAGCCCTGCGTCACCCAGCAGGGCATCACCTTGCAGGTGCGGGCCGTGATCGCCTTCAAGGTCGGCGACGACCAGGCTTCGATCGCCAACGCGGCACGCCGCTTCCTCGACGACCAGGGATCGATGCCCGAGCTCGTCGGGCGCGTGTTCGCCGGGCACCTCCGCTCGATCGTCGGCTCGATGACCGTCGAGGACATCATCCGCGAGCGCCAGAAGCTGGCGAGCGAGGTCCTCGACGCCTCCGCGCCTGAGATGGCCAAGCTCGGGCTCGTCGTCGACTCCTTCCAGATCGAGTCGATCTCCGACGACACAGGCTACATCACGGCTCTCTCCCAGCCCCACGTGGCGAGGGTCAACCAGGCGGCTCAGATCGCCCAGGCCCAGGCCGACCAGGCGTCCGCCGAGGCGCAGCAGATCTCCGCCCGCGCCCAGGCGCAGTACGCGCAGCAGACGGCAGTCGCCAAGGCGCAGTACCAGGCCGAGACCGACAAGGCGCAGCAGCTGGCGGCCCAGGCCGGGCCGCTCGCCCAGGCCCAGGCCACCCAGCAGGTGCTCGTCGAGCAGACCAAGGTTGCCGGCGCCCGTGCGGTGCTGCGCACCCAGGAGCTGCGCGCCGAGGTGGTGGCGCCTGCCGAGGCCGACGCCGAAAAGGTGCGCATCGCCGCCAAGGCCCAGGCCGAGTCGATCCGGGTGCAGGCCGAGGCGACGGCGGTGAGCAACGGGATCACCCTCGAGCGGATGCTCGTCGAGAAGATGCCCGAGATCGTCGCCGCTGCAGCGACCCAGCTCTCGGGTGCCAACATCACCGTGCTCGAGGGTGCCCGCGGGATGAACGAGCTGGTGGCGGGTCTGGCCAGCCAGGGCGGTGCGATCCTCGCCGCCCTGCGGCGCTCGCTCGACACCGGCGAGGCTCAGCAGGCGGCCGGCGGCGGCGCGCCGGTGGCGCAGCAGTCTGTTAACGGCGCCATCGGCTCCGAGGCGGCGCTCTGAGCCAGCTGGTGCTCGAGCCGCGCTCGAGCCGCCCGTCCCATCCGAGGGCGCGGCGGCTCTGACAGGGGCCGCCAATCGGGGCACGAGCCGGCACGCGCCGGCACGCAGGGTCAGCGGGGCCCGGTCGTGCGGTAGCGGTGCTCCGGTCGGCCCGCTGCCCCGTAGCGCAGTGACATCGTCGCCCGCTTCGACGCCTCGAGCTGGGTGAGGCAGCGCTGTGCGGTCGCTCGGCTGATGCCGAGGCGCTCGGCGACCTCGCTCGCCGAGAGGTCTTCCTCGCTGTCGACGAGTAGCCGGTCGACGAGATCGGTCGTGCGGCTCGGGTGGGCGACCTCGGGGCCGGCGGGTCCCCGGCCGAGGGCGCCGA
>DAHUZG010000279.1 GCA_027306715.1 Acidimicrobiaceae bacterium | reverse complement strand
TGAGCCGCCACGCCGGCCGAGGGGCCGGCCGCGACGCCGGCCGGCACGCCGGCCGAGGGGCCGGCCGAGGGGCCGGCCGAGGGGCTAGCGCCGGGGAGGGTGGCGGGGGGCTCGAGGTCGAGCAGGCGCGGATTGCGCGAGCGAGACCGGCGCACGGCGGCCTCGATGAGGCCGGAGAACAGCGGGTGGGGGCGCTCGGGTCGGCTCTTGAACTCCGGATGGGCCTGGGTGCCGACGAAGAAGGGGTGCCCGGGCAGCTCGATGAGCTCGACGAGAAGGCCGTCGGGCGAGGTCCCGCTGCAGACGAGCCCCGCCTCCTCGAGCCGGGGGCGCAGGCGTGGGTTGACCTCGTAGCGGTGCCGGTGGCGCTCGGTCACCGTCGTCGTCCCGTACAGCTCGGCGACCTGCGAGCCCGGGACGAGCAGCGCCGGGCAGGAGCCGAGGCGCATCGTGCCGCCGAGGTCGACGACGTCCACCTGCTCGTCGAGCAGGGCGATCACCGGCCAGGGCGTGTTGTGGTCGATCTCGGTCGAGTGCGCCTGCTCCAGGCCGGCGACGTGGCGGGCGAACTCGACGACCATCGCCTGCAGGCCGAGGCAGAGCCCGAGGCAGGGCAGGTCGTGCTCGCGGGCGTAGCCGGCAGCGGCGATCTTGCCCTCGACGCCGCGCTCGCCGAAGCCGCCGGGGACGACGATGGCGTCGAGGCGGCCGAGCCGCTCCTCGGCGAGCATCCCCGTCACCTCCTCGGCGTCGATCCAGTTGATCTCGACCCGCACGGCGTGCTCGAAGCCGGCGTGGCGCAACGCCTCGGCGACCGACAGGTAGGCATCGGGAAGGGTGACGTACTTGCCGATGATGCCGACCTGGACGCTCTCTAGAGCCGAGTTGATCCGCCCGAGGAAGCGCTCCCAGCCCGACAGGTCGATCGTCGTGCCCTCGAGGCCGAGGGTGTCGACGACGATCTCGTCCATGCCCTCTTTGTGGAGAAGGATCGGGATCTCGTAGATGCTGTCGGCGTCGACGGCGGAGATGACCGCCTCGATCGGAACGTCGCAGAGCAGCGACACCTTCCGCTTCAGGTTCTCCGAGATCGGCTGGTCCGAGCGGCAGACGATGACGTCGGGCTGGATGCCGCGGCTTCGCAGCTCGGTCACCGAGTGCTGGGTCGGCTTGGTCTTCTGCTCGCCCGAGGGAGCCAGGTACGGCACCAGGGTGAGGTGGACGTAGCAGACGTTCTGGCGCCCGACGTCGCGGCGGAACTGCCGGATCGCCTCGAGGAACGGGACGATCTCGATGTCCCCGACCGTCCCGCCGACCGCGGTGATGACGACGTTGACGTCCTCGGTCGCCAGCCGCAGCACGCGCTCTTTGATCTCGTCGGTGATGTGGGGCACGACCTGCACGGTGCGCCCGAGGTAGTCGCCGCGGCGCTCTTTCTGCAGCACCGAGGAGTAGATCTGCCCGGTCGTGGCGTTCGAGCTGCGCCGCAGGTTGACGTCGACGAAGCGCTCGTAGTGCCCGAGGTCGAGGTCGGTCTCGCCGCCGTCCTCGGTGACGAACACCTCGCCGTGCTCGAAGGGGTTCATCGTCCCGGGATCGATGTTGATGTACGGGTCGAGCTTGCACATGGTGACTCGCAGCCCCCGCGCCTTGAGCAGCCGCCCGAGCGAGGAGGCGGTAAG
>DAHUZG010000273.1 GCA_027306715.1 Acidimicrobiaceae bacterium | reverse complement strand
GTCGCCGGCAGCTACGCCGAGGCGCTCGATGCCGTCGAGGCGGTCGAGGTCGGCTACGAGCCGCTGCAACCGGTGCTCGGCCTCGCCGAGGCACTCGGCTCGATCGGTGCTGAGAGCGTGCAGATGCCGTTCACCCCCGAGCGGGTCTGGCGGTCGATCCACGCCACCGCCGAGCCGCAGGCTCGAGGGCGGTGAGCATGCGACGCGTCGCAGCTGCCGGGCCGCCGGCCGCCGGCTCGCTGACGGCGGGACGGGCGCTCGTCGACACCCTCGCCGAGCTCGGCGCACGGCACCTCTACTGCGTTCCCGGCGAGAGCTTCCTCGAGGTGCTCGAAGCGGCGCGCCGCAACGAAAAGGTGACGCTCGTCTCGACCCGGCACGAGTCGGGAGCCTCGTTCATGGCCGAGGCCGACGCCAAGCTGACCGGCCTCCCGGCGATCGCCGCCGCCACGCGCGGCCCGGGGGCCGCCAACCTGGCGATCGGGGTGCAGACGGCGCTCGAGGACTCGACGCCGCTGATCGCTCTTCTCGGACAGGTCGAGCACCGCCTGGCTGGAGAGGCGCTCGCCTTCCAGTCCGTCGACCTCGAGTCCTTCTACCGGCCGATCACGAAGTGGGTGGCGACGCTTCGCTCGCCCGACGGCGCCGTCGAGCTCGCCCGCGCCGCCTTCGCGGCCGCGACCACCGGCCGCCCGGGGCCGGTGGCCCGCGTGCTCCCGGCCGACGTTCAAACAGAGCTGGTCCGGATCGGGACGGCGGGCCCGGCACGGTCGGGCCCATCGGCGGGGAGGTGGCCATTCGGGTTGGCGGCCCCGTCGGGAGAGGCCCCGGCCGAGCAGACATCTCCGAGCGGGCTCGCCGGCGTCTCGCCTGCGACCGCCCGCGGGCTGGCGCGCCGGCTGGCGACCGCCGAGCGCCCCGTGATCATCGTCGGTGGCAGGACGAGGGGCTGCGCCGGCTCGCTCGTCGCTCTCGCCGAGGCGCTCGGGATCGGGGTCTACGCCGCCTTCCGTCGCCAGGACCGCTTTCCCAACGACCATCCCGCCTACCTCGGTCACCTGACGACGGTGACGCCGCCGGCCATCACCGAGGCGCTGGTGTCCGCCGACCTCGTCGTGGCTCTCGGCTGCCGGCTGAGCGAGATCACGACCCAGCGCTTCACCCTCCCGCCGCCGAGCGCAGCCGTCGTCCACATCGACCAGGCCTTCGACGCGGCGCCCGTCGAGGCGCCCCTCGAGGCGCCGCTCGACACGCCCGCCGACGCCTCCGTCGGTGGCGGCACCGGCTCCGCTCCGTCCGGGAGTCCCGGCTCGAGCCGCGAGGTCGGGCCGAGGCGCGCCGAGGAGACGATCGTCGCCGACGTGGCAGCGACGATCGCTGCCCTGGTCCAGGCCGCCGAAGGGCTGCGACCGGCGGCCGGGCTCGAACGCTTCGCCGAGGCCCGCCGTCGCTACCTCGAGCTGTCGTCGCTGCCGCCCTCGGCGCCCGCTGCGGCTCCGGGCGCGGGGATGCACCCGTTCGAGGTCATGGCGGCGCTCACCGAGACCCTGCCCGAGGACTGCATCCTCGCCAACGACGCCGGCAATTTCGCGCTCTTCGTCAACCGCTACTGGCGCTACCGGACCGCCGGCAGCCAGCTTGCTCCGACAAGCGGCGCGATGGGCTATGCGGTCCCGGCGGCGATCGCCGCCGCCCTCTGGCGGCCGGAGCGCCTCGCGGTCGCCGTCGTGGGCGACGGCGGCTACCTGATGACGGGCAACGAGCTCGAGACCGCCGCTCGCCTTGGCGCCAAGCTGGTCGTCGTCGTGATGCGCAACGGGCTCTACGGCACGATCGCCCTCCACCAGGCTCGGACGTTCGGCGCCCTGGCCGCGGTCGCCATCGGCGCTGCGGACCTCGCCGCCCACGCTCGAAGCCTCGGCGCCCACGGGTTCTCGGCCCGGGACCGACCGAGCCTCGACGAGGCTTTGCGCGAGGCGATCTCGCTCGAGGGCCCGGTGCTGATCGACGCCGTCGTCGACCCCGACGTCCTCACCCCGGAGCTGCGTCTGGCCGACCTCCTCTGAAGCTGGGGGTGGTGTGCCCGTGGGTGCCGCCACCGTCGGGCGCGAGGCCGTCGTTTCTCGCCGTCGCGCCGCGGCCGCCCGCCCCCCTCGCCCCGACCGGACCGCGAAGTTCACTCGAGGATTCCGGCGGCACTGCCCCGGCGCCGGCCGGAGCGCCGGCCGCCCGCGGCGGCGACCGGTGCCGCGGCACGAAGCGGACGAGGGGGACGGCGAGCGCGCTCAGCAAACCGGCGGCGAGGTAGGCGCGGGCGAAGGTGACGAGATGCTCGGCGCTCCTCGCCACGAGCGCCGTGGTGATGGCGACCGCGAAGATGGCGCCAGACTGGCGGGATGCCCCGCGCAGCCCGGTGATGGCACCGACGTCGCCCGGCGAGAGCTCGAGCGTGGCGTTGTTGGCAGCAGGAGCCGAGGCCCCGACGCCGAGCCCGATCACCGCCGAGGCGAGCGCCAGCCAGCCGAAGGCGCCGATCGCGCGCGGTCTCACCGCAACCACGACGAGACCCGCGGCGATGAGCAGCACGCCGGCGACCATCGGGGCGTGGTATCCGGTCCGATGGATGGCGAGCGACGCCGCCGCGGCGACGACGATCTCGCCGACGGCGAGCGTGGTGAGCAGGCCGCCTGCGGCGAGCGGGCTCAGGCTGAACCGGTCCTCGGCATAGAGCGGGATCAGCGAGACAAGGCCGATGGCACCGGCGCCCCAGGCGAAGTTGAGCAGGTTCATGGCGGCAAAGCTGCCTTGGAAGATCAGCTTCGGCGGGATCACCGGAACAGCTGAGGTGGCTGTGTGCCACAAGAAAAGAGCCCCCAGAAGGCCTGCGGCCACCAGGGCGAGGTACGTCGACGGCGATCCGAGGCCGGCCCCCGGCTCTCCGAGGCTGGCGATGCCGAGCATCATCGCCAGCACGGTGCCGCCGAGCAGCGTCGCCCCGAGCGGTGCGATCCTGCCGCCGCCAGGTGGCGAGTCCGGCAGCACTTTCGACCCGAGAGCGAGGAAGACGGCCCCCACCGGGACGTTGACGAGGAAGATGCCGCGCCACGACCAGCCGGTGACGATCACCCCGCCGAGGATCGGTCCGATGATCGCGCCGAGCGGGAAGATGCTCGAGAACAGTCCGACGGCGGCGTCACGCCGGCTTCCGTAGACGTCGGCGACGATGCCGGTCGCCGACGGCACGAAGGCGCCGCCGCCGAGAGCCTGGATGACGCGCAGCACCACGAGCAGGACGATGTCGGAGGTCAGGCCGCAGCATAGCGAGGCCAGCGTGAAGACGACCGCCGCCAGCAGCATCACGCGCTTCCGGCCGAGACTGTCGCTCAGTCGCCCGGCCAGAGGCATCGCCACGACGAGGCCGAGCTGGTACGCCGTGATCGTCCAGCTGGTCCAGTTCACCCGGGCGTGCAGCGCCTTGCCGATCGCCGGCAGTGCCGTGGCGACGATCGTGCTGTCGACCGACGCCATCAGAAGAGCGAGCGAGACGACGGCGAACACAGCAGCGCGAGGGCGCGTCGGCACGACGGCAGGGTCTACCGCGCCAGGTCGCCGGCCGCCAGCACGGGTTCAGCTGCCGGCGCCGGCGCCTTCCGGGATGCCGGCACGAGGCCGCCTTGGGGCTCGAGTGGCTTCAGCGGCGGCAGGTCGGCCAGCTCGCCGCAGATCCCGGCGGTCAGCCTTCTGCGGCGACGAGCTCGAGCAGCTCGGCCCCGGCAGCGCCGGCGAAGAAGTCGGCATGGCCGAGCAGGTACCCCTCGTAGGCGAGGTCGGATCGGGTGGGGGAGCCCACGACGTCGTGGAAGTACTCGACCTCGGAGAGCGCGTACTCGACGTGCACGAGCGGCAACAGCCGTGCGAGCGCCTCGAGATCGGCCGGCGCCAGCTCGCGCACCGAGCGGTAGCCGGCGAGAAGCGATTCCACCTGCGCCAGCTCGCCGCGGCGGCGCCCGGGCGGGTCGAGCCAGTTGACCGCGGCGCGCTCGATCGCCGTGGCGATGTCGTGCAGCGTGCTCGTGCGGTTGCTCAGCCCGAAGTCGATCACTCCGGCGATCTCGCCGCTCTCGTCGGTCGCCCCGCTCGACCAGAGGAGGTTGGAGGGATGCCAGTCGCCGTGCGACCACGACGGCACGAGGCGTGGCAGCACCGGGCGAAGCCGGGCGTGCCAGCCGGCGAGATGGTCGCTGAGCTCGCTCCGCCACGGGCGGCGCGCGAGGTAGGAGCCAAGACCCGGCCGTGCTGAGGCCAGCGCGCCGATGGCGGCGAGGAGGTCCTCTGCGGTGACGAGCCCGCTCGAGCACATGAGCGGGACGAACGGGCGCCCCGGCGCCTCGAAGCCGGCGGTGGCGAGATGCAGCACGGCGAGCGAGGCGCCCGCCGAGCGGGCGTGCGCCGCCGAGCGGTACGGCGTCCAGGAGAGATCGTCGCGGTAGAGGTCCTCGCCCGCCACCGCCGCCAGGATCTCGTAGCACCAATCGGCGCGTTCGACGATCCCGAGCGGCACCGGCACGGGCACGGTGCCCGCAAGGTGTTGCAGGTAGCAGTGCTCGGACTCGAGAGTCGCCGTGTCGCGCACGGCGCGGTGATGGCGCTTGACGACGAGCTCGCGCCGGTCGGAGCCGATCTCGACACCTGCTGAGGCGGCAAACGGGCGCGGGCTCAGCCAGGTGAGCTCGACCGAGGTTGGGGCCGACGGCGCCCACAGCTCGCCGAGGACGTCGCCCACCTCGTCGACGGAGAGCGGCGGCCAGTCCGGCTCGACCGGCTCGACGCCCATCCCGTGAACCCAAAGACCGATGGAGGTCCCGGCCGTGCCGCCGCTGCTCCTGCCCCCGCCCGCCCCGCCGGCGACCCGGCTAGCCGTCGCTGACCGCTACGCCGTGCGAGCGCAGCACCTCCAGCACCCTCGCCGGGTCGTCCGGGGTGATGGTCGGTCGGATCCACCCGCCGACGTCGATGACGAGCGCCTGGCTCTTGCCGGGGCGGCTGGCGTCGAAATTGAGCCAGTGACGCAGGTCGCCCGAGCCCCAGATCCTCCACTTGCCGCTCCAGGTCCCCATCGATCTGACGGTGACCGAGGAGATCTTCGTGTAGGGGATCCTGTGAGGCATCAGGAGCAGGTTGTAGCGGCGGACCACCAGCTCGGAGTCCGTGCAGGCGATCGTGCCGTCGTCGTAGTCCATGCGAGCGCATCTCCTGCTGTCCGACCCGCCGTGCCAGCCCAAGCGCAAGCTAGCGCAGTGCGGCGGCACGCTCGAGGGCGCTGCTCCACGGACCGGCCTGCCTGAGCGGGAGCGGGGCCGGCCCGAAGGCCGGCCCCGCTCACCGCTGCTCCACGGACCGGCCCGCCCGCCGATGGTGGAGCGACCGTCACGAGCCGCTGTAGCCGCCCGTGGCGAGACCGATGACGCTGGCGTCGTAGTCGGCGTGGGCGACAGCGAGGTCGGCACGTAGCAACGCCTTGTTGGCGAGAACGAAGACCTGCTCGTCGTGAGGCCAGAGCTGCGGCCGCTGGGCGAGCACCCGGTCAGCGACGTTCGCCGTCACCGTCGCCGCCACCTTGACGTCGGCGATGAAATTGTTGAGATGCGCCTCGGCGTTCTTGTAGCCCGGCTGCCCGGCGTCGGCGGCGACCGCTGACTGCAGCTCCGGCTCTTGCACCTGCTGCAGGGCCGTGACCTCGGCGGCGATGCTGTCGGCCTCGATCGCCTCGTAGACCTGGGGGGTCATCACCGCGAACACCCGGTTGTCCCGGAGCATCACCTGGCGGTCGGCGTCCAGCTGCGCCCAGGTGACGTCACCGGGCACCTTCGAGGCCAGCCCGCCGATCACCGTCGTCTCGGTGGCGAGGGCAGCGGCGAGGTAGTTCTTGTGGGCCGTCTGAAGGGTCGTCGAGCCGTTGACCTGTGTCGTCAGCTTGGCCAGCTGCTGGACCCGCGCCGCCAAGGCGGTCTCGAGCTGCTGGCGGGCGGCGATGAACTTCGCCCCGGTGGTGCTGCCACTGTCACCGCCCTTCTTCGGCCCCTTGTTGGGGAGATGGTCGAGCGGCACCGTCGTCTGCGGGACGGTCGTCGCCGTCGGGACGGCCGTCGCCGAGGTGTCACCTCGGGGGGTGGCCGCTGCCGCCACCGACGCGGTGACGCCGCTCCCGGCGAGCGCCAAGCCGGCGGTCAGCGCACCGGCGACAAGCCGGCGTCGAGATCTCTGCGCAGTCTCGCTCGTTGTCCTCATGCTCACTCCTTGGTCCAGCGGCGCCGGACCGATCCGGCTGCCGAGTGTGGTCCGGGCAAGAGGTGTTCCCCGGTGCGTACGCAGTGTCGCCGCTCCCTGTGCAGGTGCTGTGTGTGGTTTGTCATGGAACTGTCATGAGCGCCACGGACACGCTCCCCGGGGCGCAGGGGTACCGAAGTCCCTAACATCGCCCACATCGCAGCCCCGGGATTTGCCGGCATGACTGGTCTTTGATGATCGAGCAGGCGCACGCGAGCGAGGCGACGATCGGGGGATGGCTGCACAGCCGCCGCCACGAGCTCGGCCCTGCGTTCCTCGACGGCCGTGACGGCGCCGCGCTCGGCTGGAGCGACCTCGCCGCCGCCGCCTCGTGCTGGGCGTCGTTGGCGCAGCGGCGGGGGGTGGCACCGGGTTCTCGGGTGGCCCTCGTCGTCGCCGACCCGCTCGCCTTCGTCGCCGCCTGGTTCGGCGTCGTCGCCAACGGGCTCTGCGTCGTGCCGCTCGACCCGTGGGCTCCGGCACCTGAGCTCGCGGCATCGCTGCGCCGAGCCCGCGCTCGGGTGGTCGCCACCGACCGCCCGATCGAGGGCCTGGAGCTCGGCGCGGGAACGCCGTTCGAATGGTGGCTCGTCGGGCGTAGGGAACCGGCGCTCGCGGCGCCGGCCGGCGAGCTGGCGCTGGCGACGTCCCCGATGGGCATCGCCGCCCTGCTGATGAGCTCGGGCACGACCGGCGAGCCGAAGGGCATCCCGCTCACCGGGTCGCGCCTCGCCGCCGCTGCGGCGCGTATCGCCTCTCACCACCGCCTCACGCCGGCCGACCGTGGTTACAGCCCGCTGCCGCTGTTCCACGTCAATGCCCAGGTGGTCGGTCTGCTGTCGGCCCTCGCCAGCGGAGCGTCGCTCGTGGTCGACGCCAGCTTCGACGCCGCGAGGTACTTCGAGGTGGTCGCTGCGCTGCAGCCGACGTGGCTGAACACCGTTCCCGCCGTGCTCGGCGCGCTCGTTCGCCGGCCCGTGCCCGACCTGGCGGCACTGCGGCGGGTGCGCTTCGCCCGCTCCGCCTCGAGCGCTCTGCCGCTCGAGACGCTACGCCGTTTCGAGGAGCTGACCGGGGTCGGCGTGCTCGAGACGTACGGCATGACGGAGGCGGCGAGCCAGGTCACCGCCAACCCGCTCGAGCCGTCCGCCCGGCGACCGGGCTCGGTCGGCCTGGCGGTAGGGCTCGAGCTGCGAGTCGTGACAGGCGGCGACCCACCCGCCGGTGGCTCCGAGCAGGAATTGGCGCGGCCGGCCGTCTCCGGCGAGGTCGGCACCGTCCAGCTGCGGGGAGCAGCAGTCGTCGACCATTATCTCGTCGAGCGCGGCGGCGCCGAGACTCTCGTCGGCGCTCGCGGCGGCGACGGGTGGCTGAGCACGGGCGACTGCGGGCGCCTCGACGACGACGGCTACCTGTGGCTGCTCGGCCGCACCGACGATGTCATCAACCGCGGCGGGGAGAAGTTCCACCCGCGCGAGGTCGAGGAGGTCCTTGCCGGTGAGCCCGGTGTCCGGCTGGCTGCCGTGGTCCCGGAGGGTCATCCGCGCCTCGGCCAGGTGCCGGTCGCCTTCGTCGAGATCGAGCGCGCCGCCGGTGCCGCCGTCCAGCTCGGCGCCGGCGGGGCGGGCCTCGGCGGCGCCGGTGCCGGGGCGGAGGCCGCCGCGCCCGCGCC
>DAHUZG010000270.1 GCA_027306715.1 Acidimicrobiaceae bacterium | reverse complement strand
GGGCGGCGGGCGCCCGGCGCCGGTGCGCTTTGTGCCGGTGCGCCCGGGGCCGGTGCGCTCGACCGGCGCCGAATCGCTCGGGCTGCAGCGGGGGGACCGTATCGTCCACGCCCGCTGGGGCGAGGGCGTCATCACCTCGGTCTCGGGCGAGCGAGATCGCGCCGAGGCGACGATCGCCTTTCCTCGCAACGGGGAGAAGAAGTTCCTCCTCGCCCTCACCCCCCTCACGCGCGCCTGAGCCGAGCGCGCCCCTCGCTGGGCGGCGAGCCCGGGACGGAGGGATCGAGGTCGGCGGCGACTGGTACGACGTGCTCGAGCGGCTGACTCGCTCGCTGGCGTCCGGTCTCTCTGCCAATGCCTCGCTCGATGCGGTGCTCGAGCAGCTTCTCGCCGGGCTCGTCCCCGAAGGCTCGGTCGACGACGTGGCGATCCTCGCGATGCGGCGCATCGCCCAGCACGCCGGCGAGCCGTCCGGTGATCCGGTCAAGAAGGCGGTGGCCGGCTCATCGCCGGCTCCGGACCCCTTCGCTGCCTCCCGATCCGAGCCATCTGGCGTACGAGTCGGCGGGTAGGCGGTGCCTCGTCCTGGCCAATCTCAGAGTGACGCGCCGGCAGCCGCCCGGGGGAGGCTCAGCCGGGCGCAGCACCCGGCCGGCGGTTCTCGAAGACGAAGGCGCCGGAGACGGCCACCAGCCGGTAGCGGGCGGCGAACCAGGCACTGAGCACCGGGTCCCACGGGATGCGCTTGCTCACCTTCTGCAGGGTGACGAGGTAGCGCGCGGCGGCGAGGCGCTTTTCCCAGAAGCGGTCGAGCAGCGGGTCGCCGGCGCGGGCGGCAGACCCCCTCTCGAGCGCCGGCCGGCTCGGGTCGGTGGCGATCGACTGCCCTGTCGGATCGACGAGCGCCGGGCAGCCACCGGCCGTCGAGTAGCGGTCGGCGCTGATGAGCACGCTGGCGGCGTCGCTCAGCGCGCAGCTGCCGGCGGGCACGGCGGCAGCGATCGCCGGGCCGGGATCGCCGGTGCGGGCGAGCACCGAGCGCGCGTAACCGGTCTCCGAGGCGACGAGCGCGCCGGCGCCGGCGAGCGCCGCGAGCGCGAGCGTCGCCCCGAGAACGATCAGGGCGCGGCGGCGACCCGGTCCGGCGTCGGGCCGAAGCACTGCGAGCATCAGCCGCCGGCAGCGATCGACGGCGAGGGCCAGGGCGATCGCCAGGTACGCGTCCGGCAGGTAGGCGTAGTGCGAGTAGAAGGTCTGCGGCACGAACATGATCGCCGTCGACACGACAGCGGCGAGGAGGGCGAAGGCCTCGATCGGGCTGGCGCGGCGGGCGAGCAGCGGCACGCCCAGCGCCAGCACGAGCAGGGCGGCGACGGCGAGCGCCACCTCCACCCCGATCTCGCTCGGGGGCGGGCGTCCTGCAGCGCTCTGGCGGACCCCGAGCAGGTAGGCGAAGCGCTGAGCCGCCGGAGTCGCCGAGCGGGCGGTGCGGGCGAACTGGGCGACGACGACGTCTCGGACGAAGGCGGCCGGATCGGCGGCGAAGAACGGTCCGGCGAGCAGGGCGAACCCGCCGGCGGTGCCGGCAAGGAACGGCACCAGCCGGGCACGCGCCGCAGCTGCCCGGCCGCCGGCGCCGAGCCGTTCCGGGGCGGCGGCGAGCACGAGGACGAGAGCGGCGAAAGGGAAGATGGCCCAGGCCTTGGTCGCCCCGGCAGCCCCGAAGCACCCCCCGGCCAGCGCCAGCCGCTGCCAGCGGGCGGCGATCCGGTCGCCGCGGAAGGCAAGCGCGGTCCCGACGAGGAGGAACATCAGGAGATACGGCTCGAGCAGCAGCGTCCGGTCGGCCGAGAAGTTCGCCGGAAAGATCGCCATCAGGCCTGCAGCCACGAGCGAGGCGGTGAGCCCGCGGTGGCGCAGCAGCCAGCCGGCGAGCGCCGTGTCGAGAGCGCAGACGGCGGCGGTGACGACGCGGGCGAGCGCCATCGCCCCGCGCGAGCCGACGAGGTGGGCGAGGAAGGCGATCGGCAGCATCAGCACCGGCACGCCTGGCGGCTGGATCAGAGCGAAGTCCCTGTAGGGCAGGCGCCCGGCGGCCAGCTGGAGCGAGGAGGCAAGGTAGACGCCGTCGTCGTACTGGACGACGCCGTAGAGGACGTGTGGCTGGGCGAGCTGGTACCAGCACATCCCGAGGGCGGTCAGGCCGGCGGCGACGGCTGCGGC
>DAHUZG010000267.1 GCA_027306715.1 Acidimicrobiaceae bacterium | reverse complement strand
GCTCCGTCGCGGCGTCCGGTGAAGGCGACGTAGGAGCCGTCGGGGGAGAGCCGGGAGTCCGAGACCGGGGCGTGGTCGGCGGTGAGGCGCCGGCCGACGAGGTCGCCGCCGACGTCGGCGAGCCAGATGTCGTCGTCGGCGACGAAGCTCACGAGCCCTTCGCAGATCGACGGAAACCGCAGGTAGGCACTCTCATCCATGGCAGGAGACCGTAGCCGCCGGCCCGGAGGGGGCGGGCCCTCAGCTGTGGCGGAGGCGCCGGGAGCTGGACCGGGCAGCCTCGAGCAGGCGCTCGGCGCCCCACTTCGTCACGAGCCACATCGCCTCGGTGACGACCGAGCGCGACATCTTCGAGGTGCCCTCGACCCGGTCGACGAAGCTGATCGGCACCTCGGTGATGCGCGCTCCTGCCTGCCGGGCGCGGTAGGTCATCTCGATCTGGAAGCCGTAGCCGCCGGCGTGGACCCGGTCGAGGTCGATCGCCTTCAGCGCCGAGGCCGAGTAGGCGCGAAAGCCCGCTGTCGAGTCGCGCACGCCGAGGCCGAGCACCACGTCGGCGTAGATGTTGCCGCCGCGCGAGAGCAGCCGCCGGGAGAGCTTCCAGTTCGGGATGTGCCCGCCGGGGACGTAGCGCGAGCCGACGGCGACGTCGAAGTCGCCTTCGAGCGGCGCCACGAGCCGTGGCAGGGCGGCCGGGTCATGGGAGAAGTCCGAGTCCATCTCGACGAAGGCGTCGAAGCCCCGGTCGAGCCCCCAGGCAAAGCCAGCACGGTAGGCCGGGCCGAGGCCGTTCTTCTCGGGCCGGACGAGCAGGTGGATCGACCCGAGCTCGGCGGCGGCCTTCTCGACCAGCCCGGCGGTGCCGTCGGGGCTCGAGTCGTCGACGACGAGGATCTCGGCCTCGGGGAGCGCTTTGCGGACCGCTGTCAGGATGCGCCCGATGGTCGCGCTCTCGTTGTAGGTCGGCAGCACCACCAGCGCTCGCACGGTCGAGCACTCTAGTGCCAGGTGGCGGCACCAGGCCCGTCGCCGAGGCGACCGCGCCGCAGCTCAGCCGGCCCGTACAGGCCGGCGCGCCCATTTGTTACTATCGCCATAGGAGAAACCCGGCGGCAGGTGACAGCCAGCTGGGGCGAGGACCTTCGAACGGAGTCGAATCGGCGATGGTGAGCACGGGAATCGACCTCGGCAAGTACCAGCTCGGCTGGAGCGACGTCGAGGACTACGTCTTCAAGCCGCGGAAGGGGCTCTCTGAGGAGATCGTCCGGGAGATGTCGGGGATGAAGGGCGAGCCGGCGTGGATGCTCGAGTTCCGCCTGCGGGCGCTGCACCGCTTCTTCGAGAAGCCGATGCTGGCGTGGTTCGCCGAGAAGATGCCGGACCTCGACTTCCAGGACATCTACTACTACATCCGGCCGACCGACAAGCAGGTCGACCGCTGGGACCAGCTCCCTGACTCGGTGAAGAGCACCTGGGACAAGCTCGGGATCCCCGAGGCCGAGAAGAAGTACCTCGCCGGGGTCACCGCCCAGTACGAGTCAGAGGTCGTCTACCACCGCAACCGCGAGGACCTCGAGCGCCAGGGCGTGCTCTTCATGGACATGGACTCGGCGCTTCGCGAGCACCCCGAGATCGTGAGGAAGTGGTTCGGCCGGATCATCCCGCCGAACGACAACAAGTTCGCGGCGCTGAACTCGGCGGTGTGGTCCGGGGGCTCGTTCATCTACGTGCCGCCGGGCGTCAACATCGAGATGCCGCTGCAGGCCTACTTCCGCATCAACGCCGAGAACATGGGCCAGTTCGAGCGGACGCTGATCATCGCCGACGAGGGCTCGCAGGTGCACTACGTCGAGGGGTGCTCGGCCCCGGTTTACTCGACCGACTCGCTCCACTCGGCGGTCGTCGAGCTCGTCGCCCTCCCGGGCAGCCGGATCACCTACACGACGATCCAGAACTGGTCGAGCAACGTCTACAACCTCGTCACCAAGCGGGCGCGGGCCGAGGCGGAGGCGCGTGTCGAGTGGATCGACGGCAACATCGGCAGCAGGCTCACGATGAAGTACCCGTCGGTCTACCTGATGGGCCCGAAGGCTTCCGGTGAGGTGCTCTCCGTCGCCTACGCCGGTGCAGGCCAGGTCCAGGACACCGGCGCCAAGATGATCCACGTCGCCCCGGAGACGACCTCGACGATCGTCTCGAAGTCGATCTCGAAGGACGGCGGGAGCACGACCTACCGGGGCAAGGTGCACGTCGACCCGGGCGCCAAGCACTCGAAGAGCTTCGTGCGCTGCGATGCCTTGATCCTCGACGAGGACTCGACCTCGGAGACCAAGCCCTACATGGAGGTCGCCGAGCGCGACGCCGAGATCGGCCACGAGGCGACGGTCTCCAAGGTGGGAGAGGACCAGCTCTTCTACCTGATGAGCCGCGGCCTCTCGGAGTCCCAGGCGACGAGCATGATCGTCAACGGCTTCATCGAGCCGATCACCCGCACGCTGCCGATGGAGTACGCCGTCGAGTGGAGCCGGCTGATCGAGCTGCAGATGGAGGGCTCGGTCGGCTGAGCGGCCCAGGTCCGGTCGCCGCAGGTCCGGTCGCACCGCCGCCGTGGCGGGGCTGTCAGCGCTTGTCCTGTCGCGGGAAGGCCACCTCTTCGAGCAGCAGATGGATGGTCGCCGCGACCGGTATCGCCACGAGGGCTCCGATCAGCCCGAGCAGCACGCCTCCGACGAGCGTCGCGATGATGGTCAACCCCGGGGTCACCTTCACCGTGTGCTTCATCACCCGCGGATTGAGCAGGTAGTCCTCGAGAAATCGGTACGTGACGTAGAAGGCGCCTGTCGCCAGGGCGATCGGCACGCCACGTGTGAGGGCGACCAGCGTCACGACGATGCCGGCGAGGGTCGAGCCGACCATCGGGATGAGATCGAACAGCGCCACAAAAAGCGCCAGCAGCAACGCGTCGGGGACGCCGAAGATCTCGAGCCAGACGTAGGTCCCCACTCCGGAGACGAGAGAGGTCAAGAGGTTCCCCAGCATGAAGCCGCCGACACGGTCGAAGACCTCGTCGGTGAGAAGCTCGACGCGTGCGCGACGGCTGCGCGGGATCACGAGGAGCCAGAGCTGCTTGACCCCGGGGAGCGCGATCAGGAAGTAGATCGTCAAGGCGACGACGCTCACCGTGGCGACCCCGAGCGAGAGGATCGCCTTGCCGGCGCCGAGAATGCCCCCCGAGACGGGCAGCTTCAGCGTCGAGCTCCGGAGGTAGCGCGTCAGGTGGAGCTTGACAAGGAGCTTGCCCGCCCAGCCCTTGCCGGCGATCAGCTGGGCCTTGTAGCGCGGGTAGTTCGTGATCAGCCGGTTGATCTCATGAGTTGCCGGCGGTACCGCAGCGAGCATGAAGCCGCCGATGAGAAGGACGAACCCGAGGACGACGACACCGACCGCCATCCCTCGTGCGAGCCCACGAGCGGTGAGGAGATCGAGGATCGGGTTGAGGCCGACCGCGAGGAACAGCGCCAGCCCGACGATGATGAGGACGCTCGTGATATCGGCGATCCCGCGGGCGAGCACATAGGCGGCAGCGACGCCGAGCGCGCCCGTGAAGCCGATGTAGAACGGTGTTCGGTGGTCGAACGGGCGACCGAGCACTCCCAAAGAGTCGTCGCGCTGGCGCTCGCGATCGATGCTCGCCGGGAGGATGAGCACGTTCGCCGGCGCAGCATCGCCGCCCGCCGGCGTCTCGACCTCTTCGCCGGGGTCATCGGCCATCGAACGTCACCACCTCGCACCTCGTCAACGATGGTCCACCAGCTGCCCTTCTGGGTGCTCGTTAGACGCTTGCCCAGCTCTGCACCCTTGAAACAGGCAACGGTCGGTCAACAACGAGCCGGGACGACCGGAGGGAGCCTCTCGGCCCCGGCCCCGGCCCGGCCCCGGCCCCGGCCCCGGCCAAGGCGGGGCTCGTCACCGCCACGCTGCCTCGGCGCGAGCGCGCGGCAGCCGTTTCTTGGCAGCTCCCGCGGTAGCGTCTCCCGCCGTGACGCGCGGCGACAGCCAGAGGTATCACCTCCAGGAGCTGCTGTCAGCCGTCGAGGAGGCACCGCCGGTCGACGTTGTCGAGACGCTCGCCGCCGAGCTGGCGCGCCGTGTCGGGGCCGGCGAGGTCAGCCTGCTCATCGCCAATTTCAGCGGGAGCGCTCTTGTCCGGCTCGCCCACGTCGGCACCGACGGCAAGCGTCGTGCAGGTCACAACGAGCAGGCCGAGGAGGTCCCGCTCGTCGGTGACTACGAGCACGTCGTGTGGAGCCAGGAGGTCGAGATCCGGCCGGACGGCCCCGGCGTCGTCTGTCTCGTGCCGGTCACCGAGCGCGGCGATGCGATCGGGCTCTTGGAGGTGGCG
The DNA here is from genome assembly GCA_027306715.1 of Acidimicrobiaceae bacterium. Lineage (GTDB taxonomy): Bacteria > Actinomycetota > Acidimicrobiia > Acidimicrobiales > Bog-793 > DAHUZG01. The sequence goes on along the minus strand of DAHUZG010000267.1, from coordinate 9,056 downwards.
CTGGCGAGCGAGCCCGACACGGCGACGATCGACTTCCTCGGGGCGGCGGCGCACGCGCTGGCCTACGTGCTCATCGCCTCCCGGCGGCATACCGACCTCTTCGAGTGGGCGCAGCGCGACATCCCCTTCTCGGTGGCCGCCGAAATCCAGCGCCGCCTGCTCCCCTCGGCCTACACCGTCGAGGGCGGCCCGTTCAGCCTTGCCGGGTGGCTCGAGCCTTCGCACAGCGCCGGCGGCGACACCTTCGACTACTCGATCGACCGTGATCACCTCTATCTCTCCCTCACCGACGCTATGGGCCACTTGGTGGACGCCGCCTTGCTCGCCACCCTCGCCGTGGGGACGCTTCGCAACAGCCGCCGCTCGCTCGCCACGCCTGCCGAGCAGGCCGACATCGCCAACGCCGGGCTCTCGGCTGAGGCCCGAGCCGATCAATTCGTCACGGGGCTGCTGATTCGCGTCCTGCTCGCCGACGGCAGCGCCGAGATCGTCAACGCCGGGCATCCGCTTCCCTACCTCGTCCGACACCGCCGCCTGGTGTCGTTGGACCTGGTCGCCGACGCGCCGATGGGAGTGCAGCGGGGCCCCTACCGGTCGCAGACCTTCCGCCTCGAGCCCGGTGACCGCCTGCTGCTTGTCACCGACGGCTATCTCGAGCGCAATGCTGACCGGGTCTACGTCGAGGACATCCTCCTTGCCACCCTCGGCCTTCACCCCCGCCAGGTCGTCCAGCAGCTGGCGACGAGCATCCTTCGAGCTACCGGGGGCAAGCTGCGCGACGACGCGACGACGCTCTGTGTCGACTGGTACGGCCCCGAGGGCCGGCGCGAGGCAACGGCGGGCGCCAGCATCGCCCGGGCGACCAGCATCTGAGCCCTGCACGCAGCTCGCCGCCGGTTTGCCGTACCTACAAGTGGCGTGCCAAGATCGCGGAAATGCGGTCCGGCGGCTCCGCGGCTGCCCCAGGAACCGCCCGGTCCGCCGAGCCAGGGAGCGATCACCCGGCAACGAGCGTGCCGCTCGCTCCAGGCGGCTCGTTCACGACGACGGCCTCACTCGTCGGTGAAGGGTGATGCCTGTTGAGAGCCTCCGGCTCGTGGGGCGCGGCGGCGGCCCTCGACCGGGGCCGTTTCGCGCCTCGGTAGTCTGGTGTGGCGCGGTCGCCGGCACGCAGCTCGCCGTCGCCGTTCGGGAGGTTCCGGCAGCGATGCCGATGCGCGAGGAATGCAAGAACTACCAGTCACGCACCTATGCCTCCGGAGAGGTGGCTCGCTTCTGCGTGCTCGACCTCGCTCCTGAGGCTCCCTGGCGCTGCCCGGAGCCCTGCCCGGCCTACCAGCGCCGGTTGGCCGACGCCGGCTGGACACACGGCAGCCTCGTCGAGCCGGCCGTCGAGGACGAGCCCGAGGAGCCGGGCAGCGAGGTCGCCTCGCTGCTCGACCAGGCAGAGGACATCGTCAACGCCGCCGTCCCGGAGGCTCGCGCCGAGGCCGCCGCCGCCGAGCGCCGCCGCCAGGCCGCCCAGCAGGGCGGCCCGTTCCGGATCTTCCGCCGCTTCCGCCGGCGCGGCTGAGCGGTGAGAGGAGAAGAGCAGATGGAGCACAGCGGGTTCTCGCCGTCGGCGTCCGCCGAGCTGGCGAGCGAGGGCGGCCCCTGGCAGCGGCGCCGGCGGGTCGAGGCGCTGGAGCGGTTTGCCGCCTTCGAGCAGCCGACGACGACCCTCGAGGACTGGCGCTACAGCCGCATCGACGAGCTCGACCTCGGCCTCTACGCTCCGGTCAGGCCAGGCGACGCCCGCACAGCGGCGCGCCACGGCCATCACGAGCCCGCCGCACTGCTCCTCGAGCAGCTCGGGCCGGCCCTCGCCACCGTGCGCAGCGTCGACGGCGTCGTCGTCGCCATCGACCAGCCTCGGGAGAGCCAGCAGCTCCGCCTCACGACCTCGGCCGAGCTCGGCGAGCCGCCGCCCGGTCTCGGGGAGCTGGTCGCTCACCACGACGACGTCTTCGTCGCGCTCTCGGACGCCTTCAGCGGCGACATCGTCGTCCTCGACGTGCCCGCCGGCGCCCGGCTCGAGGAGCCGATCGTGATCCTCCACGAGCAGCTGCTCACCGAGACCGCAGACGGCCGCCGCCCGGCGAGCTTCCCGCGCACGGTCGTCCGCCTCGGCGAGCAGGCCGAGGCCAGCGTCATCGAGGTCCTCGTCTCCGGACCCGGCCGGCGCCTCGTCGTCCCGGTCACCGAGATCGACCTCGCCGCCGGGGCGCGCCTCTCGATCCACACCCTGCAAGAGCTCGGGCGCGACTGCTGGCACCTCGGCTACCAGGCGAGCAGGCTCGCCAAGGACGCCCACTTCACCTCGTTCGTCGCCGCCCTCGGCGGCGACTACGCCCGCCAGCTGACGCGCAGCTCTCTCGAGGGCGCCGGCAGCGAGGGCCGGCTCCTGGCGGTCTACCTCGGCGACGGCGAGCAGATGCAGGACCTGCGCACCTTCCAGGAGCACGTCGCCCCGCACACCCGCAGCCAGCTCGTCTTCAAGGGGGCGGTGGGCGACAAGGCCCGCTCGGTGTACACCGGCCTGATCGGGATGCGGCACGGCGCGCGTCGCGCCGACGCCTCGCAGACCAACCGCAACCTCGTCCTCTCCGAGGGCGCGCATGCCGACTCGGTGCCGAACCTCGACATCGAGGAGAACGACGTGAGATGCAGCCATGCCTCCGCCGTCGGGCCGATCGACCCCGAGCTCGTGTTCTACCTCGAGTCCCGCGGCGTGCCGCCGGCAGCGGCGCGCCGGCTCGTGCTGCTCGGCTTCTTCGAGGACCTCCTCGGCGAGGTTCCGTCACGTGCGAGCGCCGAGCACGTCCGGCGCGCGGTGACCGAGCGGCTGCTGGCGATGGAGGTGACGGCATGAGCGGAGGCCCGACCGGCCTGCGCCACGTCGTCTGCCGGGCCGACGAGCTCGCGCCCGGCGTGGCGCTTCGCGTCGAGATCGCAGGCCGGGCGATCTGTGTCGTCCGCTGCAGCTCCGGCGTGCGCGCCATCGACGACACCTGCAGCCACGAGGACTACTCCCTCGCCGAGGGAACCGTCGATGCCGAGACCTGCGAGATCGAGTGCTTCAAGCACGGGAGCCTGTTCTCGCTCGAGACCGGCGAGCCGCTCACCTTCCCGGCGACCCAGCCTGTCGCCGTCCATCACGTCGAGATCGTCGGCGACGACGTCGTCGTGGAGCTCTCGTGAGCGTGCTCTCGATCCGCGGGCTTCGCGCCTCGGTCGCCGGGCGCGAGGTCCTTCGCGGGATCGACCTCGAGGTGCGAAGCGGCGAGGTGCATGCCGTGATGGGGCCGAACGGCGCCGGCAAGAGCACGCTCGGCAACGTGCTGATGGGCCGCCCCGGCTACACCGCGATCGAGGGGTCGGCGAGCATCGACGGCGTCGAGCTGCTCGGGCTCTCGACCTACGAGCGGGCTCGGGCGGGGCTGTTCCTCGCCCCGCAGGACCCGACCGAGGTTCCCGGCGTGCCGCTCGCAGCGGTGCTCGCCGAGGCGGGGATCGGTGCACGCGCCGGGCAGATGGCGGTCGAGGCCGCCCGCATCGGGGTCCCGACGGCGCTGCTCGAGCGCGGGCTCAACGTCGACGCCTCGGGCGGCGAGCGCAAGCGGCTCGAGACGCTCCAGCTGGCGATGCTGCGCCCGCGGATCGCCGTTCTCGACGAGCTCGACTCCGGGCTCGACGTCGACGCCGTGCGGGCCGTCGCCCGCCGGGTGGCCGACGAGATCGGCAGCGGTGCCTCCGGCGCCCGGCCCGGTGCCGCCGCTGAGGGGGAGGGGCGCCGCGAGCCGCTCGGCGTCCTCGTCATCACCCATTACCGCCGCCTGCTCGAGCATCTGCTTCCCGACGTCGTCCACGTCCTTGTCGACGGGCGGATCGTCGAGAGCGGCGGCGCCGAGCTCGCCGAGCAGCTCGAGCGCACCGGCTACGGCGAGCACCAGCCACCCGGCAGCGAGTCGCCGCTCAGCACCTGAGCCGGGCGCTCCTCGTCGCCGGAGAGGCCATGATGGCCCGATGGAGCTGCAGCAGGTCCTCCGGCGCCGGCGGATGGTGCGGAACTTCGAGCCTGACCGCCGGGTCGATCCCGAGATCCGTGAGCTGATCCTCGCCAATGCCCTGCGGGCGCCGTCCGCCGGCTTCTCCCAGGGCTTCGAGCTCCTCGTCTGTGAGACCGGGGACGAGCGCGAGCGCTTCTGGCTGGCGGCGACGCCGCCCGGGCAGGCCGAGGAGGACTCGTGGCTCACGGGTCTGCGCCGCGCCCCGCTGATCATCGTGCCGCTCTCGGACCGGGAGGCCTACCTCGACCGTTATGCCGAGGCCGACAAGGGCTGGACCGACCGCGACGAGGCGCGCTGGCCGGTGCCCTACTGGCACATCGACACGGGTTTCGCTGCGCTTCTCATGCTGCTCACCGTCGTCGACTCCGGCCTCGGCGCCTGCTTCTTCGGCATCCCGCCGGAGCAGATCCCCGCTTTCCGTGAAAGCTTCGGGGTGCCTGAGCAGCTGATGCCGATCGGGGCGCTCGCCATCGGCCACCCCGCGCCCGACCGTCCCTCGCCGTCGCTCAGGCGGGGCCGGCGCAGTGTCGAGCAGGCCGCGCACCGCGGCCGCTACTGAGCCCCGGCGCCGGGCCGGTCCGATGACGGAGCTGCTCGACGAGGCGGCTGACGGCTTCGAGCGCCGGGTCTTCCTCGATCGTCTCGCAGCGCGGGCGGTCAGTTGAGGACGAGCCGCGCCGCCGCGGCAAAGGGCAGCGCGGCGACTACCAGCACGACGACCCGCAGCCCCACCGGTGTGCCGGGCCCGGAGAAGAGCGCCTCGTGCAGCAACGAGGTCGGCGCCACCGCCAGCTTCGTGCCGCCGGCGACAAGGCGCGGCAGGTAGGTGGTCGCGATGAGGGCGGCGAGGGCGGCGAGGGGGGTGGCGACGAGCGGCCCGGTGGCGACGGCGGCGACGCCGGCAGCGGCAAGGGCGAGCACCGCCACCCCCGCCGCCTTGCCGTGCGGGAGGTAGACGAAGGCGACCCCGCCGAGCACGACGAAGATCGCCGAGATGGCAAAGCGCAGCGAGAGGCCGAGCCGGGCGGCCAGCACGAGCAGCATCGCCGTCAGCCCGGGGACGAGCACGCCGATCACCGCCGTCAGCGCATCGACCAGGCGCCGCGGCGCCCCGTGCGCAGCGGCGTCGTGGATGAGGGTGAGCCCACCGGTGCCGACGCTGCGCTGGGCGGTGTCGGCGAGCGAGCCGGCAGCACCGGCGAGGTAGGGGAGCTTGCCGAGGCCGATGGCGATGCCGCCCAGCGCACCGAGGATGAGCCACACCTTGCCCTTCACGCTCGCCTCCCCGTCTCGCCTCCCCGCTCGCGCGTCCGAGCAGTCTGCCAGCCGGCGGGGCGGCCGCGGCGGCGCCCGGCCGGCTCGCTCGCCGGCGCCTGAGGCTCAGCGCAGCGGTCCGGGGAAGCGCGCCTCGGCCTTCTCGGAGAGCTGGTCTGCCATCTTCCGCACGACAAGCAGCCCGCCGCCGGTGACGACGACAGCGAGGACGCCAAGGACGACGTCGATCGTGCCGGAGAAGCGGCGTATCCAGCTTCCGGCCTCGTAGGCGAGCGTGGTGTAGATCGCCGCCCACAGCACTCCGCCCGCGGCGTTGGCGGGGAGGAACCGCGACCAGGCCATCCGGGTCGTGCCGGCGAGGAAGGCGGCGTAGGCGCGGAGCACCGCGACGAACCGGCCGAAGAAGACGACCTTCACGCCGTGCTCGTCGAAGATGTAGCGGGCGACCTTGAGCCGCCGCTCGCTCAGGCGCACCTTCGGCCCGAAGCGCCGTGCGAGCGCGTAGCCGCCCTTGTCGCCGATCAAGAAGCCGATGTTGTCGCCGCTCACCGCGGCTGTGGCGGCGACCACGAAGATCACCCACGGCGAGAGCTTCCCGGTCGAGCCGGCGTACGCCCCGGCGGCGATCAGCGCCGTCTCTCCGGGCAGCGGGATGCCGAAGCTCTCCGAGCCGACGAAGACGAAGAGGATCGGGTACCCCGTCGTGGCGATGAGGTGGTCCACGTTCACCTGGCGCTCCTCGTCCTCGTCGGCTGCGATCGCCGCTGTCGGGCTGTAAAGCCCGCGGGCAGACCACCGGCGGGCGGCCGCCGGCTCTCCGACGGGCAGCTCGAGAGACGCCGGCCGGTGACCGCGACAGCTGACCAGAGAAGCCTTGCGCTCAGGTGACGCAGCTCACGGGAGATGGGTCCGACCTGGTGGCGCGGCGGGGGGACTGCCTCCGGGCGGCCGCCGGGTGGCGGCCGGGCGGAGGCCGTGCCCGGCGGGTAGAACGTGGAGATGGTCGAGCTGATCCCGCGCCAGGTGCTGTTCGGCAATCCCGAGCGGATCGGCCCGGCGCTCGCCCCTGACGGGCGCTCGCTCGCCTGGATCGCCCCGCACGACGGCGTGCTCAACCTCTGGGTGACAGCCGTCGGGACGGGCGGACCGGGCGGGGTCGACCTCGCTGCCGCCCGGGTGGTGACCGATGACCGCGAGCGGGGGATCCATGTCTTTACCTGGGCACCTGCCGGCGGCCGGCTGATCTACCTGCAGGACCGCGGCGGCGACGAGAACTGGCGGCTCTACGACGTCGATCTCGAGACGATGGCGCGGCGTGACCTCACGCCTCTCGAGGGCGTGCAGGCCCAGATCATCGCCGCGCACCCGAGCGTCCCCGGCTCGATCCTCGTCGGGCTCAACCGCGACAACCCGGAGCTGCACGACGTCTACCGCCTCGATCTCGCCAGCGGGGTGCTCGACAAGGAGCTCGAGAACCCCGGCTTCGTCGACTGGCTCGCCGACTCCTCGCTCGTCGTCCGGGCGGCGGTCGCGCCGCAGCCCGACGGTGCGATGGTGGTCGTCGTCCGTGACGGCGCCGGCGGGGACTGGCGCCCGATCCACGAGGCGCCGGCGGACGACGCCCTGTCGATCGGTCTCGTCGCCATCGACGAGCACTCCTTGCTGCTGCTCAGCTCCGTCGGTGCCGAGGCGACGCGGCTCGTGCGCCTCGCCCTCGACGCGAGCGGCCTCGAGGTGCTCGCCTCTGACCCCGAGGCGGACGTCGTCGCCGTCCGGCTGCATCCCGTGAGCGAGGCGCCTCAGCTCGCCGTGCTCGCCCGCGACCGCTTGGAGTACGTCGCCCTCGACGACGCCGTCGCCGGCGACCTCGAGAGGGTGCGGGCCGTCGAGGCGGGGGACCCAATGTTTCTCGGCGGTGACGACGGCGATTCGACCTGGCTCGTCGGCTTCACCCACGACGACGCGCCGCTGCGCTACTACTCCTATGACCGCCCGGCGAGGAAGGCGTCGTTCCTCTTCGAGCACAAGCCGGCGCTCGCTTCATACCAGCTGGCCAAGATGGAGCCCTTCTCCTTCGCCGCTCGCGACGGGCTCGTCCTGCACGGCTACGCCACCTTTCCGCCCGGCTCGGCCCCGCCCGGCTCGGGGAGGCCCGGCCACCCGGCGGTCCTGCTCGTCCACGGCGGCCCGTGGGCGCGCGACTCCTGGGGGCTCGACCCGATGGCGCAATGGATGGCCAACCGCGGCTATCTCTGCCTCCAGGTCAACTACCGCGGCTCGACCGGCTACGGCAAGGCCTTCCTCAACGCCGGCGACAAGCAGTGGGGGGCCAAGATGCAGGACGACCTCGTCGACACCGTCTCCCATGCCGTCGCCGCGGGGTGGGCCGACGGCGACCGCGTCGCCATCTTCGGAGGCTCCTACGGCGGCTACGCCGCTCTCGTCGGTGCGGCGTTCACCCCCGAGGTGTTCTGCTGCGCCGTCGACATCGTCGGTCCCGCCAACCTGCTCACCTTGATCGAGACGATCCCGCCCTACTGGGCGCCCCTTGTCGCCCAGTTCCACCGCCGCGTCGGCGACCCCGCCACGGACTCCGAGATGCTCTGGCAGCGCTCACCGCTCTCGCGTGCCTCGGAGATCCGCATCCCGCTGCTCATCGCCCAGGGCGCCAACGACCCCCGGGTGAAGGTCTCGGAGTCCACCCAGATCGTCGAGGCGCTCGAGCGCGCCGGCATCGATCACGAGTACATGCTCTTTCCCGACGAGGGCCACGGCTTCGCCAAGCCGGAGAACCGGCTCCGCTTCTTCGCCGCCGCCGAGCGCTTCCTCGCCCGCCACCTCGGAGGCAGGTGCGAGGAATGAGCGGCCGGGCGCTCGTCGTCGTCGATGTCCAGAACGACTTCTGCGAGGGCGGCAGCCTGGCCGTCGCCGGTGGGGCGGCGGTCGCCCGCCGGATCGCCGACCTGCTGGCGTCGCCGGAGGCCACCGCCTACGACCACGTCGTGGCGACCCGGGACTGGCATGTCGAGCCCGGAGCGCATTTCGCCTCCTCGACCGGCCGGGCGCCGGACTATGCGACCACCTGGCCCGACCATTGCCTGGCGGGGACGCCCGGAGCCGAGATCCACCCGGCGCTCAGCCCCGCGCTCGAGCGGGCCGGCGCCGCCATCTTCGACAAGGGCCAGCGGGCGGCGGCGTACTCGGGCTTCGAGGCCGTGACGAGGAGAGAGCCGCCCGTGCTGCTCGGCGAGTGGCTCTCGGCGCGAGATGTCGGCGAGGTTGCCGTCTGCGGGCTCGCCACCGACTACTGCGTGCGGGCGACGGCGCTCGACGCCGCCGCTCTCGGCTGGCGCTGCGTCGTGCTCCTCGACTGTTGCGCCGCTGTCGCCCCCGGCTCTGAGGCCGAGGCGCTCGGCGAGCTCGCCGCCGCCGGGGTCGAGCTCACCGGCTGAGCCGGGGACGGCGACCCGCCGGACTGGCCTGCCGGCGGACTGATCGGCGGGAGGGGGCTGGCTGGCACGGCCTGCGATCGGCGCCGCCGGGGCGGGGGCGGCGCGATGGCGCCGATCGTTCGGTAGGCTATCGAATAGATAGTGCCACGAAGCGACAGGGCCACCGAAGCGACAGGGCCACGAAGAAGGAGCGGGCGGGGATCGGCGATGGGCCAACGAG
>DAHUZG010000266.1 GCA_027306715.1 Acidimicrobiaceae bacterium | reverse complement strand
TCCCGGCCCCGGCGACCGACGGTTCGGCGTCCGCCACCTGCTGGGCCTGGATCCGCAGGAGCTGCTTGCGGTAGTTCCACTCGTAGAGGGCCTTGGACTCGTCGAGCCCCTCGTAGCACTGGAGGCGGATGAGCGGCGCCGCGGCGGCGGCGGCGACGCACTTGGCGAGCTCGGTCTTACCGGTCCCGGCCGGCCCCTCGACGAGCACCGGCTTGCCGAGCCGCTCGGCGAGGAAGACCGCCGCTGCCGTCCCGTCGTCGGCGAGGTAGCCGACGCGGCCGAGCTCCTCTCGCGCAGACGCCGGAGCCGCGAACCGCCAGCGCGTCGCCGCCGGGTCGCCGGCGGCGCTCACGTCGCGGTTCCGCGGCTCGCCCTCACTGGCGTACCTGGCCCGTGCCCTCGATGACGAGCTTGCAGGTCGTCAGCTCGCGAAGGCCCATCGGCCCGCGGGCGTGCAGCTTCTGGGTCGAGATCCCGATCTCGGCGCCGAGACCGAGCTCGCTGCCGTCGACAAAGCGCGTCGAGGCGTTCACGAGAACAGCAGCGGCGTCGACCTCGCGCACGAAGCGCTGGGCGGCGGCGAGGTCGCTCGTCACGATCGCCTCGGAGTGGCCCGTGGAGTAGCGGGCGATGTGCTCGATCGCCTCGTCGAGGCTGTCGACCACGGCGACGGCGAGGCGCAGGTCAAGGAACTCGGTGGCGTAGTCGGCATCGCTTGCCGTCACGGCCGAGGGCACGAGCGCACGGGTCCGCTCGTCGCCTCGAAGCTCGACGCCGCCGAGGGCGGCCGCGAGGCGCGGCAGCGCCGCCCCGGCGAGGGCGACGTGGACAAGGAGCGTCTCGGCGGCGTTGCAGACGCTCGGGCGCTGGGTCTTGGCGTTGACGACGATGCGCTCGGCCATCTCGAGGTCGGCGTGCTCGTCGAGATAGACGTGGCAGTTGCCGTCGCCGTCGATGACATAGGGCACCGTCGCCCGCTCGCGGACGAGCGAGACGAGCGCCGGCCCACCGCGGGGGATGAGGCAGTCGATGACTCCCCCGAGGCGGACGAACCGGTCGACGGTCTCGTGCGAGACGTCCTCGACGAGCAGCACGGCGTCGGCCGGCAGGCCCGCCTTCTCGATGCCGGCGCGCAGCGCTGCGGCGACGGCGCGGTTGGAGCCGATCGCCGAGGCCGAGCCGCGCAGGAGCACGGCGTTGCCGGACTTGCAGCACAGCGCCGCCGAGTCCGAGGTGACGTTGGGGCGGTTCTCGTAGACGATGCCGATCACCCCGAGCGGTACGCGTACGCGGCGCACCTGCAGCCCGTTCGGCCGCACCCAGCCTTCGGTCACCTCGCCGACAGGGTCGGCGAGCGCGGCGACGGCACGCAGGCCGGCGGCCATCGCCGCCAGCCGCCGCTCGTCGAGGCGGAGGCGGTCGAGCGCGCTCGGCGGGGAGCCTGACTGCTCGGCGCGGGCGAGGTCGGCGGCGTTGGCCGCCAAGATCTCCGCCGACGCCTCTTCGAGGCACCCGGCTGCGTGCACGAGCGCCTCGTCCTTGACGGCGCTCGAGGCGAGCGCCATCGCACGGGCTGCCGCCTTGGCGCGCCGGCCCAGCTCAGTTAGTGCTTCGGGCACGCTTCAGGCTACCTGCGGC
>DAHUZG010000240.1 GCA_027306715.1 Acidimicrobiaceae bacterium | reverse complement strand
CAGGCGCTCGAATCAGCAGGAGGAGTCGCAGTGGTCACCGAGCATGCCAGCGAGAGCCCAGGGAGCCTCGACGAGGCGGCGGTCGGGCCGTCTTCCGGCGACGTGGTGGCCGGCAAGGACGCGGTGGCCGGGGACGTGGTGGCCGGCGAGGACGTGGTGGCCGGCGAGGTGGTGGCCGGCGAGCTCTCCGCCGGTGTGCTCGGGCGGCGCGATGCGGCGCTCGAGGAGGTCATCGCCCTCATGCGACCGGCGGTGCAGATGGACGGCGGGGACCTCGTCGTCACCTCGGTCGACTACCAGGCCGGGATCGTCGAGGTGCAGCTGCAGGGCGCCTGCGGATCCTGCGCCATCTCGGCGGTCACCCTCCAGGGCGGGGTGGAGCGACTCGTGAAGGAGCGCCTCGACTGGGTGGTCGAGGTGCGGGGCGGCGTCGACGACTCGATGGACGAGCTCGAGAGCGCCGCCCTCGGGCGCGGTGCCTACGTGCCCCGCTACTACTGATCGGGACTGCTGATCGGGACTGCCCGGGACCGATGAGCGGGGAGGATGCGACGAGGGGGGCGAGCACGGCGCCCCCGGCGGCGGGGAGCGCCGCCACCGGCGACGGGGATGGCCCGGCTCGCCTCGTCGAGCTGCCGCTCACCGACCCGGTGGCAGCCGGGCTCGAGCAGAGCATGGAGCGCTTCTGGCGTCGGCTCTATCCCGAGCAGCCGCCCCGACCGGCTCTCGACCCGGCTGAGCTCGTCCGCCCGCACGGGGTCTTCCTCGTCGCCTTCGTCGGCGACGTCGCGGCGGGGTGCGCCGGGCTTCGGCCTCTCGAGGGCGTCGCCGGAGTCGGCGAGATGAAGCGGGTCTGGGTCGAGCCCGCATTCCGCCGCCGCGGCCTCTCGCGGCTGCTCGTCAAGGCGGTCGAGCAATGCGCCCGCGAGCTCGGCTACGGGCGGCTGTGGCTCGACACCGGGCCGCTGCAGCTCGAGGCGCAGTCGCTCTACCAGAGCTGCGGCTATCACACGATCCCGAACTACGGCCCCGAGGCGGGGACGACGTTCAAGACGAGCTACGAGAGGCTGATCAACCGCGACGCATGAGCCGGCGCAGCTGGCGGTAGCCGACCGTCCGCACCGCCGGCCCCCCCGCCCAGCCGCCGCCGGTCGAGCCCAGCAGCGCCAGCTCGCGAAGCGCCTCGTGCTCGGCGACCCGGGCCTGCCAGTCCGGTGTCGCCGCCCGCAGCTCGGGCGTGTCGATCGCGGGGTGAAGGTGCAGCTCGGTGACCCCCGGAGGGAGCGACTCGAGCAGCCTCACCAGCCCAGCTCCGCCCGGGGCGAGCGTGCCGAGCCCGCTCACGTGGTCGGGAGCGACGATGCCGCGCTCGGCCGCGAGGGCACGAAAGGGAAAGCCGACCCGCCGCTGCTCCTCGGCCCCCGGCAGGCGCAGCGGCAGCTCGAAGTCCTCGGCGAGGGTGACGACGACGTCGAAGAACTCCGCCTTCAGCGCCACCTCGCCGAGGTGCACGGTGAGATGGGTGACGTCGAAGCCCCAGTAGATCGCCCGCTCGATCTGCGCCCGCCACTCGCGGCGCACCTCGTCGAGGTCGGCGTGCTCCCAGACGTCGGCGACGGTGCGCGGGAAGCCGCCGTCGCCGTCGAGCAGCGAGGGAGCCTGGGTGATCGGGCCCCAGCGGTAGAGGTCGTGCTCGGAGTTGATCGTGAGGTGCACGCCGACGTCCTCGCCCCGGTACTCGGCCGCCGCGCCGCGTGCCCACGGAGCGGGAACCATGAGCGCCGCGGAGGTTGCCCCCCCGGCGCGCAGCGCCTCGTAGACGGCGACGTTGGCGGCATGGGAGAAGCCGAGGTCGTCGCAGGAGAGGACGACGACCTTCTCCTCGCTGCCGAAGCCGAGCGACTCGCCGAGCGAGCTCACCGGCGCGCCCGCATCGAGGCGTCCTTGGCCCGCACCTGATCGGCCTGGGCGGCCTGGAACGCGACGAGGCGCCGCCGCAGCTCGGCGTCGGCGCAGGCGAGGATGCGAACGGCGAGCAGCCCGGCGTTCCGCGCGTTGTCGATGGCGACGGTGGCGACCGGGACGCCGCGCGGCATCTGCACCATCGAGAGGAGCGAGTCGAGCCCGTCGAGGCGCCCGAGGGCAACGGGCACCCCGATCACCGGCAGCGGCGTCACGGCGGCGAGCATCCCCGGCAGGTGGGCGGCGCCGCCGGCGCCGGCGATGATCACCCGCACGCCGAGCCCGGCTGCCTGCCGGCCGAATTCGAGCATCTCCTCAGGGGTGCGATGGGCCGAGAGGACGCGCATCTCCCAGCCGACGGCGAATTCGTCGAGGGCTTCGGCGGCGGCGCGCATCACCGGCTCGTCGGAGTCGCTGCCCATGGCGATGGTCACCGGCGCGGGCCC
>DAHUZG010000235.1 GCA_027306715.1 Acidimicrobiaceae bacterium | reverse complement strand
ACACGGGCTTCGAGCTCGTCTCGACTCCCGATCGGCTGGCTCTGGCGGCTGGCGCCCGCCGAGCGGCGCGAGCCGAGCGGACGGCTCGCCCAGTAGGCGTCGGACTCCTCGTCGCTCACGAGCTCGACGGGGCCGCTGACGCGGACCTGGCGGTGCTCGGGCACCTGCCAGTGCAGCAGCAGGGCGGCATAGGGGCGACCGGCGAGCTGGCGCCCCTTGTCGCTCTCGCGGTCGCTGTAGAAGACGAGGCCGCGGCCATCGAGGCCCCGCAGCAGCACCATCCGGACGGCCGGGCGCCCCTCGGGATCGACCGTGGCGACGGCCATCGCCTCAGGCAGGGTTGCTCCGGCGGCTGCGGCGGCCCCGAACCAGGCGCCCACCGCCTCGATCGGATCGTCGGGGAGATCGGACTTGTCGATCCGGCCAGCCTGCCCGAAACGCGCCCGCAACACCAGCATGCCGCTCGGGCCCCGGTGACCCTGGCAGGAGTGGGGCGGCGGTAGGCCGGCGTGGGCGGGGGTAATTTGCGGCGGTGGAGCCTCACCGGGAGCTCGAGCAGAAGTTCGACGTCCCCGACGGCTTCGCCGTCTCCTCCCTCGCCGAAGCGCTCTCCTCCCTCGGCGCACACCTCGAGCTGCCCAAACACGCCCTGCTGCGAGCCACCTACTACGACACCGCTGACCTGCGCCTGCTGCGCAACAAGATCACCCTGCGCCGGCGCACCGGGGGATCGGACGCCGGCTGGCACCTGAAGCTGCCCTCGGCGGATCCGGGCGACCGCCTCGAGCTGCACCTGCCGCTTTCGCTCAGCAGGACGACCGTGCCCGCCGAGCTGGCCGAGCTGCTGACGGCTCACCTGCGCGGCGCCAAGCTGCGGCCCGTCCTGACGATCGACACCGACCGCAACGCCAGCGTCGTCGCCGTCGACGGTGGGGCCGGCCTGCTCGAGATCGCCGACGACCACGTCGTCGCCGAGCGGCTCGGCGATCATGCCGTGCGAACCTGGCGGGAGCTCGAGGTCGAGCAGATCGGCGAGGGCGACGCTGACGCGCTGGCAAGAACGGTCGCCAGACTGCTCCGCCAGGCCGGCGCACGGCCGGCGCTCGCCCACTCGAAGGCCGCCCGGGCGCTCGACCTCGACGGCGCCCGCCCGCGCTCGCGGCGCAAGGCCGGTCACCCGGACCTGCTGGCGCTCCGCCTCGACCAGCTGCTGGGCGAGCTGGCCCGCCAGGACCTCGGCCTCCGCCGGGGCGGAGCGGAGGCCGTCCACGACCTTCGAGTCGCCGTGCGCCGGCTGCGGAGCCTGCTTCGCACCTTCTGCCCGCTGTTCGAGCCCGAGCCCGCAACGGCGCTCGCCAGGGAGCTCTCCTGGTTCGGCGATCTCCTCGGCGACGCCCGGGACAAGGAGGTGCTCGCCGCCCGCACGGTCCATGACCTTGACACCGTCGCCCCCGAGGAACGGCTCGGGCCGGTTCGCGCCGAGCTCGCCGGCCGCCTCGAGGGCGATGCCGCCGCCGCTCGCGAGAGGCTGCTCGAGGGGCTGCGCGCCCCTCGCTACCGGGCGATGCTCGAGCGCCTCGAGCAATTCGTCGCCAACCCTTCCTACCTGCCCGGAGAAAGCGGCGAGGACGGCCCGGCGCTTCGCCGCTGCGTGAAGAAGGAGGTCGCTCGCGTCCGCCGTCGCGTCCGGGAGGCCGAATGCTCGCTGCCGGACGCCCGCGAGATCGCCTTCCACAAGGCCCGCAGGACCGCGAAGCGGGTCCGCTACGCCGCCGAGACGCTGCTCCCGGTGGAGCCGAAGGCCGCCGCCCGCCTCGCCAAGGCCTTCGAGGCGGTCCAGGAGGTCCTCGGCGAGCGCCACGACGCCGCCGTCGCCCACGAGGTCTACGCCGCCGCCGGCGCACGTGCCGGGGTGCGGCCCGGGGAGAACGGCTACACCTACGGCATCCTCGCCGAGCGCGAGCGCC
>DAHUZG010000227.1 GCA_027306715.1 Acidimicrobiaceae bacterium | reverse complement strand
GCCCGACCGGGAACACCCGCGGCTCGGGCGGGAGCAGCTCGAGCACGTTCGGGCGCCCGCGCTCGTCGCTCGCCGTCGTCACCACCCCGGCGGGCTTGTTGAGCAGGTAGTAGACAAGCCCGGGCAGCACCCCGACCGGGCGCCCGTCGACCTCGACACGGTCCCGGCTCGGCTGCACGCGCCGCCCGAGCTCGGCGACCTCGCCGTTGACCCGCACCCTCCCCGCGGCGATCAGCTCGTCGCTCACACGGCGCGACCCGAAGCCGGCGCGTGCCAGCACCTTTTGCAGGCGCTCCGGCTCGCCGGCGGCGCCGGCGGTGCTGTCACCCGGCGCGCTCATCTCGCTGGCACCGAGGAAGCGGGAGCGGCGCGGCCGGCGGTCACAGCGCCGGGGAGCACAGCGCCGGGGAGCACAGGGCCCGCTCTGCTGATCGATCGGACGACGCCCTCACCTGGCACAGGGGCATCGACCGCTCTCCACCAGTCACCATGGTACCTTAGATACCATGCGTACTACCATCGATCGCGCCGGTCGGGTCGTGGTGCCGAAGGTGATCCGGGAGCGCCTGCAGCTGACTGGCGGCGAGGTGGAGATAGTCGAGCGGGACGGCGTCGTCGAGATCCGGCCCGTCGCCGACGACATCGACGTCGTGGAGACACCGGAGGGACCGGTCGCCTCCGCGAGACGGGCACGCCCGGCGCTCACCGACGTGATCGTACGAGAGACGCTCGAAGCCGTCCGCCATTGAGCGCCGTCGACTCGAGCGTCGTCGTCCCGGCGCTCGCCGGGTGGCACGAGGCCCACGAGGCCGCCCGGCGAGCTGCGAACGGGCAGTCGCTGCCTGCGCACGCTTACCTCGAGAGCTACGCCGTGCTCACACGGCTGCCGCTGCCGCGCCGGCTCGAGGCGGCGCTCGCCCACCGCCTCCTCGCCGTCTGGTACCCACCTGAGCAGGTCCTCGAGCTGGGTCCCGGCGCTGCGGCAGCCTTCGTCGCACGGATGGCCGAGGCGGGTGTCTCCGGTGGCGCCGCCTACGACGGGCTCGTCGGCCTCACGGCGGCCGAGCACGGCGAGGAGCTGCTGACGCGGGACCGGCGCGCCGAGGCGACCTACCGCCGGCTCGGGATCGCGTACCGGCTGATCGGCTGAGCTGATCGACCCAGCCCCGGCAGGCTGGCGCCGGGTCTAGCGTGAGCTCGGATCGGCGCGCAGCACGTGCTCGAGCGCCTCGACAGTGCCGGCGTCGGGAACGAAGGCCTCGAGCGGCGGCAGCTCGCCGATGTGGTCGAGGCCGAGGCGCTCGAGGAACAGCGGCGTCGTCCCGAACAGCACCGCCTGGCCGGGACCGTCGTCACGCCCGACCGCCTCGACGTAGCCGCGCTGGCAGAGAGCCCGCATCACGCCGTCGACGTTGACGCCGCGGATCGCCGCCACCTGCGAGCGGGAGATCGGCTGTTTGTAGGCGACGATGGCGAGGGTCTCGAGCGCCGCCGGCGAGAGCCGCTGCGCGACGTCGTCGAGGACGAAGCGCTCGACGTAGGCGCGCAGCTCCCCCCGGCTCTGCAGGCGGTAGCCGCCGGCGACGCGGACGAGCTCGAAGCCGCGCCCGGAGCGCTCGTAGTCCTCGGCGAGCGCCGCGCACAGCACCTCGACCTGGCGGCCGCTCACCTCGAGCAGCTCGGCGAGAAGGCCTGTCGTCACCGGCTCGGTGGCGACAAGGAGCACCGCCTCGACCGCCGGCGCCAGCGCCGCCAGCGCGGCGTCGAGACCGGCCAGCGGGCCCGAGCCGATCGGCGCGTCGCTCACCGCTCGCCTCCCCGCCTCGCCGTGGCCAGCTGGTCGTAGTCGTCGAGGTCGAGCCCGAGGTCGGCCTCGGCGTCGCCGCCGGTCCAGCTGACGTCGATCTCGCCGAAGCTCTCCGCCTGCTCGATCTCGAGAAGCGCCTGCTTGTACAGCTTGAGCAGGGCGAGGAAGCAGGCGACGCGGTGGGCGGTCGAGGGCGAGGCGGCGGTGAGGGCACGAAAGCTCGTGCGGCCGAGGCGTCGCACCTGCGCGGCGAGCGGACCGATCACCGAGGCCACGCTCACCTCGTCCTCGATGGCGTGCGCCGTCTCGACCACGTGGGTGACCGGCCGCGGTGCCAGCGCCCGGCGGGCGGCGGCGGCGAGGTCCTCGGGCCCGACCCGCGCCAGCAGGTCCGGGGCGCAGCCCTCGAAGCGCTCGTCGGGCCCGGCCCGGCGCGGCACCGAGCGGGTGGCGACGGTCTCGAGCGAAGCCAGGGCCTGGGCGGC
>DAHUZG010000223.1 GCA_027306715.1 Acidimicrobiaceae bacterium | reverse complement strand
CCGGGCCGCCGCGGCGGGCGCTTCGCAGCCCGGCCGACGAGGCGAGCACGGCGGCGCCCGGATCGCTCGGGACGCCGACCTGCTCGGCGTCGGCGCAGGTCTCGCTCGAGCGCGGCTCGCCGCTGCGGGCGGTGCCGGGAGCCGGCAGCGGGGGGTCGAGGTCGGGGCTGTCGGTTACCGGGCTGTCGGGGTCCGGGCTGTCGGGGTTCGGGGTGGCGCCCTCGTCGGGCTCGGGCTCGGGCTGCGGCTCGAGCGAGGGGATGAGCGGGGGGTCGAGGAAGTCGCCGCGGTCGACGGCGGCGTTGTAGCCGGTGATGTCGCGCATCCCGACCTCGGCGAGCAGGTCGTAGCGGCGCTCCATCTCCGTCACCGCCCACGCCAAGGCGTTAGCGGCGCGCTTGGGCTGCACGACGACCGGCGTCAGCAGGTGGGGAAGGCCGTTGTACTGGCCGAGCTCGACGCGCTTGGGGTCGACGAGGATGAGCCGCACCTGGTCCGGCGTCGAGCGCATGAGGATCGACGTGACGAGCGAGTTGATGCACGACGACTTGCCGGCGCCGGTGGCGCCGGCGATGAGCAGGTGCGGCATCTCGGCGAGGTTGGCCATCACCGCCCGGCCGGCGATGTCGCGCCCGAGCGCCACCTCGAGCGGGTGGTGGGCGCGACGGGCCTCGGGCGTGCTGAGCACGTCGCCCACGGTGACGAGCTGGCGGTCCCGATTCGGCACTTCGACCCCGATCGCCGAGCGCCCGGGGATCGGCGCCAGGATCCGGACGTCCGGCGAGGCCATCGCGTAGGCGATGTCGCGCGACAGGCTCGTCACCCGCGCCACCTTGACGCCGGCCCCGAGCTCGAGCTCGAAGCGGGTCACCGTCGGCCCGACGGTGAACCCGGCGAGATGGGTCTCGACGCCGTGGGCGGCGAGCGCCCGCTCGAGCACGTGCCCGCGCGCCTCGATCGCCGCCCGGTCGAGGTCCTGCTCCTGGCTGCGCTTGAGGAGCTTGATCGACGGCAGGCGCCACGGCGTCCCGTCGGGCACGATGCCGAGCGAGAGCTGCTCGACGAGCCCGGCACCCGCGTCGGCGCCCGGCTCGGCACCCGCGTCCCGGCTCTCGGCGCTCCCGGAGTGCGGGCGCCCGCCCGCTGAGCCCGCCTCGGAGCCGTCGCCGTCCGGGGAGGTCGCGCCCGTGCCGGGCGCAGCGGCCGGCGCGTCGCCCGGGATCTCGGCGCGGTCGCCATCCGCGTCCTCAGCCGGCCCGGTTCCGAGCGAGACGGTGTCGAGCTGCGAGCCGGCGCCGGATCGGGCGAGCGCGGCGCGAGAGGAGTCTCCGGGGGCGGGTGGGCGGGCGCCGGGGAGGTCGTCATCGAAGGCGCCGAGGACGAACGACGGCGTCGCTGCCGAGCCGACGGCGGGTGCCGGCGTGGCGGTCGCCGGTCCTGCCGCTTCCCGGCCCTCGGCGGTCACGATCGTCGTGAGGGCGCGGAAGGCGGCACGACCGAGACGCCCGGTGCCGACCACAGCGGCCCGCAAGGGCACGCCGGCGAGGCCGCAGGCGGCGGCGGAAGCGCACAGAGCGAGCAGCACGACCGCGCCGGCGACACCGAGGAGCGACCGCAGGGGCGAGCCGACGGCGGCGCCGAGAAGGCCGCCGGCACCGCCGAGGAGGGGCATCGCAGCGTGGGTGCCCGGGTGGCCGCCGGCGAGGTCGGCGAGGACGGCCGAGCACAGCGCCAGCACTGCGAGGGCGAACAGCACTCCGGCGACGCTGCGCCGTGCCCGGCCGGCGACGAGGGCGATCCCACCGAGCAACAGCGCTGCCGGCACGACGTCCTCACCCCAGCCGAGACCGTCGGCGCCGTAGCGCCGCAGCTCGTGACCGACGAGACCGAGCAGGTCCAGGTGGATCCCGAGGGCGGCAAGGAGACCGGCGAGGACGAGCGCCCAACCCCAGACCTCGTCGGGCTGGCTCGTGACGAAGTCCGCCGCACGGTCGACCAGCTGCTCGAGCAGCGGGGCCGGGGCGGCCCGGGAGCGCCTTGCCGAGACGGCACGGCCACGGGGCCGCCCTGAAGGACGCTTCGCGGCCTGACTGGCCGGTTGCCTCGGCGTCGCCGACGGCGAGCGGCGGGAGCCGGCGAATGCGTCCCTGCGGGAAACGGCTGGCCCGGCGGACCGGACGCCGGTGGCTCTGCTGTCGGCCTTGGCGGCATCACGCCCCGGAGGTGCCGAACGGGCCGTGAGCCCGTCAGCGGAGGTGCTCCGTCCGGGCGCTTTCCGTTGCCGACCCTTTGCTACAGCCACAATAGCCACAACGCTAACATGAGCAACGGAACGGCCTGGGCCTCTTCCCCGCTGCGGGGTAGACCCCGCCTGGACGCCCGGAGGGCCCGGAGCCGGAGCGCCACCGGAGGCGGAGCCGGGCGGTCGGGCCCCGGACGGTTGGTCGGCCTCAGGCCTCCATGACGACGGGCACGATCATCGGCCGGCGTTTGGTGCGCTCATTGACGATCCGCCCGACGGCGCGCCGCGCAGCCCGGCGAAGGGTGTCGGCGTCCCACGCGCCGGCGCCGACCGCCTCGGCGATCCCCTTCACCACCGCCGAGCGGGCCTGCTCGATGAGCTCCTCGGACTGCGGCGCGTGCACCCAGCCGCGGGAGATGATCTCCGGCCCGGTGAGGACGTCGCCCGAGCGGGCGTCGACCGCCACGACGACCACCACCACTCCCTCCTCGGCGAGCACCCTGCGGTCGCGCAGCACCCCGGTGCCGACGTCGCCGACGACGCCGTCGACGAAGAGGTAGCCAGCCGGCACCTCGCCGTCGAAGTCGATCCCCTCGTCGGTGAGCAGGACCGTGTCGCCGTCCTCGCAGAGCAGGACCTCGGAGTCGGCGACGCCCATCTCGATCGCCAGCCGGGCGTGCGCCAGCAGGTGACGGTACTCGCCGTGAACCGGGATGAACGACCGCGGACGGGCGATGGCGAGCAGGGTCGCCAGCTCGCCGCGCTTGGCGTGGCCGGTCTCGTGAACGTGGGCGATGCCCGAGTGCACCACCTCGGCGCCGCGCCGGGCGAGCCCGTCCATCACCTTGGCCACGGCCCACTCATTGCCGGGGATGGCGTGCGAGCTGAGCACGACGACGTCGCCCTCGCGCACCTCGAGCCGACGGTTCTCGCCGGCGGCGAGCAGGGCCAGCGCCGACATCGGCTCGCCTTGTGAGCCGGTCGAGATGACACAGACCTGGCCCGGCGCGAGCTCGTCGACACGCTCGATCTCGATGAGCGCGTCGGGCGGAACCGAGAGCAGGCCGAGCTCGCGGGCGAGGGCGGCGTTGCGCTGCATCGAGCGACCGAGGAGGGCGACCCTGCGTCCGCAGGCGACGGCGGCGTCGATCAGCTGCTGGACGCGGTGGATGTGGCTGGCGAAGCAGGCGACGATCAACCGTCGCCCGGCACGCTCGGCGAATATCGGGCGGAGCGACTCGCCGACGCTGCGCTCCGAGCGGGTGTAGCCCGGCTCTTCGGCGTTGGTCGAGTCCGAGAGGAGGAGGCGGATCCCTTCCTCGGAGGCGACGGCGCCGATCCGGGCGAGGTCGGTGCGCCGGTTGTCGACCGGCGTCAGGTCGAGCTTGAAGTCCCCGGTGTGCAAGATCACGCCCTGTGGGGTGTGGAACGCCACGGCGAACCCGTGCGGGACCGAGTGCGTGACCGGGATCGTCTCGACATCGAAAGGGCCGATCCTGCGCCGCTCGCCGTCGGCCAGGACGACCATCTCGGTGCGCCCGAGCAGTCCGGCCTCCTCGATGCGCGAGCGGGCGAGGCCGAGGCTGAGCGCCGACCCGAACAGCGGCGCCGAGATCTCGCGCAGCAGGTAGGCGAGCCCGCCGGTGTGGTCCTCGTGCCCGTGGGTGAGCACGATGCCCTCGATCGAGTCTGCCCGCTCGCGCAGGTAGGAGAAGTCCGGCAGCACGAGGTCGACGCCGGGCATCTCGGGGTCGGGGAACATCACCCCGCAGTCGACGACGAGGCAGCGCCCCGAGTGCTCGACGACGGCGCAGTTCCGCCCGATCTCCCCGAGGCCGCCGAGGAAGACGACGCGGACGGCGTCAGCCACGAGCTGGCAGTCCCTGCTCCTCGCCGCGGCGCGCCTCGAGGTCGGCGAGCACGCGCTTGGCCGCCTCCTCGAGCCACGAGGGCGCCTCGCCGAGCGGGAGCCGGCACTGCCCGGCCGGCAGGCCGAGCACCCGCAGCATCGCCTTGGTCGGCAGCGGGTTCGGTGTCTCGTCGCCGGTCTCGAAGAGGTAGCTGTCGAGCAGCGCCGCGTTGACGAGGCGGGCGCCCTCGATGTCACCGTCGAGGTAGAGCCGGATCATCTCGTCGAGCTCCTCGCCGCACCAGTGCGAGGCGACGCTGATCAGCCCGACGGCGCCGACCGAGAGCAGCGGCAGGGTGAGGGCGTCGTCGCCGCTGTAGCACTCGAAGCCCGGGGGCGCCTCGGCGAGCAGGCGCGCCGTGCGGCCCGGGTCCCCGGTGGCGTCCTTCACGGCGACGATGCTCTCGACCTCGTTCGCCAGCCGCAGAAGGGTCTCCCGCTCGATCCGCCGCCCCGTGCGCCCGGGGATGTCGTAGACCACGACGGGCAGGTCGGTCGCCTCGGCGACGGCGCGGAAGTGCGCCTCGATCCCGGCCTGGGACGGCCGCGAGTAGTACGGGGTGACAGCGAGCACGCCCGCCGCCCCGGTCCCGGCCACACGACCGGTGAGCTCGACGGAGTGACGGGTGTCGTTGGAGGTCGACCCGGCGAGCACGGGAACCTCGACGGAGCCGGCGACGGCCTCCCACAGGGCGACCCGCTCGGCGTCGTCGAGCGTCGAGGCCTCCCCCGTCGTGCCCGAGAGCACGTGGCCGCCCGATCCGTGGGCGGCGAGGTGGCGGGCGAGGGTGACGGCGCCCTCGAGGTCGAGCCGGCCGCCCTCGTCGAAGGGCGTCGCCATCGCCGTGAGCACGCGACCGAAGCGCGCCGGCGAGCGGCGGGGGTTCGGTGCGACGGCGCTCGGCATCAGCCCCGACGCTACCAGCGCCGGGCCGGCGGCCCGGGGGCGGTGCAGCTCCGGCCGACCAGCCTGGGTCCGAAGCGGCGGGCCCGGCGCGAGGAGGCGACCGACGTCGACGCGATCAGTTGGTGGCCGGGCGATCAGCCGGGTGGGCGATCAGCCGCCGGCTCGGTCCCGGAGAGCTCCCTCCCGGCCGTCTTGTCGCACGAGACCTTGTTGCGCGGGGCGCCCCTCGTCACCCTTGCCGCCGAGGGCGAGGGGGGATCCGTTTCCTGCTCCTTTGATTGGCCGCTTCGCCGCCGCGACTCAGATGCCGAGCAGCGGCTCGAGGCCGCGCGTGAGCCCGGGCGTCGAGGCCACCCGTCGCACCGCGAGGAGGATCCCCGGCATGAACGACTGCAGGTCGTAGGAGTCCTGGCGGATCGTCAGGCTCTGGCCGGCGGCCCCGAAGAGCACCTCCTGGTGTGCGACGAGCCCCCGCAGGCGCACCGCATGGAGGCGCACCTGCGGCTCGCCGGCGGCGCCGGCCGTGCCTGAGAAGCCGGCGCCGTCCGCCGGCAGGGTGGCGCCGCGCGCCCCGGGGAGCGACTGCTCGGTGCGGTCGGGGGCGAAGGGTCCGGCGCCGCTCGAGCGGCGGGCGGCGGCGACGCGCCGTGCCGTCTCGATCGCCGTGCCCGAGGGAGCGTCACGCTTGCGGTCGTGGTGGTACTCGACGATCTCGACGGAGTCGAAATGCGGGGCGGCGAGCTCGGCGAGTCGCTGCATGAGCACCGCCGAGACGGCGAAGTTGGCACAGAGCACGGCGTTCGGCGCCTCGGGCGGCGAGAACAGCTCGGCGAGCTCGGCGAGCGCGGCGCCGTCGAGCCCGGTCGTCCCGCAGACGAGGTGGACACCCCGGGCGGCGCACCAGCGGGCGTTACCCGGAACCGCGCGTGCAGTCGTGAAGTCGACGGCGACATCGACGCTGCCGGCGGCGAGCTGCTCGATCGACGACATCCGCACGATCCCGCCCGACGAGCCGAGCGGGACCGTCGGATCGATGCCGGCAACAAGCTCGCAGGCCGGATCGGCGAGCACCGCCTCGCAGGTCGCTGCGCCCATCCGTCCGGACGCACCGAGCACCGCCACCCGCGTCGACATCAAAGAAGCAGGCTACCCGCCGCTCGGCGAGACGGCGCGAGCCGGGCCCGGAGGCACCGAGCTGGGCGAGCGGCACTGAAGATTCCGTCACTCTCACCGCCTCACCACGATGCAATCGGTCGCCCTTGACGAAAAGTGACACGGAATCGTACGGTGCGGGATCTGGAGTGCCCGCGCGCCGCACAGCGAGCGGGAGCGAGAGGGGGCAACAGGGATGCGGTCGACACTGACGGCGCCAGGGCGCCGCCCCGACGGGGAGCCGCGGCTCGGAGCGCACCGCCGGCGGCGGGCGACGCAGGTCCTGCCGGCGACACGAGGGCTGCGTCGCGGCCGCGCCGTGGTCGCCGGAGCAGCCCTTCTGCTTGTCGGCGCGGTCTCGGTGGCGGCCGGCGCCGCCACGGCCGGGGCCTCGGCGACAGGGGCCTCGGCGACAGGGGCTGCGAGCGGGTCGGCGGGTGGCGTGGCGAGCTACGCGCTGCCGGTCGGCGAGGACTTCTCGTGGATCCTGCCGCTCGAGAACCAGGCGAACTACGAGGACTGGGACTCGAACATCGAAGGCGGCATGTGGCGCCCGCTCTACTTCGCCGGCAACGGCTCGGCGACCGGCGTCAACCCCAGCGAGTCGATCGCCGAGCCGCCCGTGTACTCCAACGGGGACCGCACCGTCACCGTGACCTTGAAGCGGAGCTTCGTCTGGTCCGACGGGACGCCTGTGACCTCGGCGGACGTCAAGTTCTACTTCGAGCTCGTCGACGTCGGGAAGACCCAGCTCGGCAACTACATCCCCGGTGAGCTGCCCGACGACGTCGCCAGCGTCAGCTACCCGAACGCGTACAGCTTCGTGCTGCACCTCGATCACGCCTACAACCCCGTGTGGTTCACCGGCAACCAGCTGACCTGGATCTATCCGCTGCCGGCGCAGGCCTGGGACCTCACCTGCGCCACCTGCAAGGTCGGTGACGCCGCCGCCAGCCCGGCCGGTGCCAAGCAGGTCTTCGACTTCCTCTTCAAGCAGTCCGAGGACCTCAGCACCTACGGGAGCAACCCGCTCTGGAAGATCGTCGACGGACCGTGGACGATCTCGTCGTTCGACCCGACGACCTACGCCGCGTCGTTCACGCGCAACAACCGCTACAGCGGTCCGGGCAAGCCGAAGCTCGCCGGCTACCGCGTCTACAGCTTCGCCTCGGACACCGCCGAGCTCGACGCCGTCCGCTCCGGCGACATCTCCTTCGGCTTCCTCCCGTTCAGCGACGTCTCCCAGGCCGGCTACTTCACGCACAACGGCTTCACGACCAAGGCGTGGCCGGTGTTCTACAACGAGGTCGTCGAGCTCGGCTACACGAGCAAGACCTGGGGAGCGCTCGCCGCGCAGCTCTACATCCGCCAGGCGCTACAGCACCTCATCGACGAGCAGCTCTACATCGCACGGACCCTGCACGGCTACGGCCTGCAGGACTACGGCCCGATCGCCGACTATCCCGGGTCGAGCTACGTCAGCCCGCAGCTGCGCGAGGACCCCTATCCCTACAGCCCGCAGGCTGCGGTCAAGGTGCTCCGCGCCCACGGCTGGTCGCGCGGGTCCGGCGGGATCGACGTCTGCAGCCGGCCGGGCACAGGCCCGAACGACTGCGGCGCCGGCATCGCCAGGGGAAAGCAGCTCGGCTTCTCGTTCATGTACTCGACGGGCACCCCGAGCTTCCTCACCCAGGTCGAGGCGTTCCAGACCGCCGCCAGGTCGATCGGGATCGCCATCACGCTGAACGGCCAGACCGAGAGCACGATGTTCTCGATCGGCGGCGTCTGCCCGTCGTCGCCGCCGTGCAACTGGGGGCTGCTCGCCTACTCCGGGTTCATGTGGGACTACGGCCAGTACCAGCTCGTCCCGGTCGGAGGGAACGAGTTCGGCAAGGGCAACTTCTGGGCCGGCGGCTACTACACCCCGCAGGCCGAGCGGCTCATCGTCGCTGCCCACGAGAAGCCCGGGCTGCCACCGCTCTACGCCGTCGAGGACTACCTCTCGACCGACCTCGCCTCGCTCTGGTGGCCGCTGGCGGACTACGAGATCGCCCTTGTCAGCAACAAGCTCCACGGCTGGCAGCAGCTCAACCCGTACGCCAACTTCCACCCCTCGGCGTGGTCGCTGTCGGGCTGAACGGGGCCGACCTCCTTCTTCACGAGCTGGCCGGACGCCGCCGCCGACCAGCAGGAGCAGCAGGCCACCTCGAGACCGGCCCCGGCACGATCGAGGTCGGCAAGCTCGCCGAACTCCTCGTGCTCGAGCAGGATCCCTTCACGGCCGGCGTCGAGCGCCTCGACGAGGTGAAGGTGCTGCTCACCCCTGCCGGCGGCGCTGTCGGCTACGACGCCGGAACCGCTTAGCTTGGCGAGCTACCTGCTCCGCCGGCTCGGTCAGGCGATCGTCGTCCTGCTCTTCGTCTCGCTGATCGTCTTCGGCCTTCTCCACGCCCTCCCGGGCGGTCTCGTCCGCGCCCAGCTCGGACCGAAGGCGTCCCCGTTCGCCGTCCACCAGCTGAGCGTGGCGGAGGGACTGACCAAGCCGCTGCCGGTGCAGTACCTCGTCTGGCTCGGCCATGCCCTCGAGGGGAACCTCGGCTTCTCCTACAAGCAGAACACCCCGGTCTCGACCCTGCTCGCCGAGTACTTCCCGCGCGACCTGCTGCTCACCGGCACGGCCATCTTCCTCGCCGTCATGCTGTCGATCCCGCTCGGCGTGCTCCAGGGCGTGCGGCGGAACAAGGCCGCGGACTACAGCTTGTCCTGGCTGCTTCTCGCCGTGTACTCGATGCCGAGCTTTTTGCTCGGCGTGATCGGGATCATCCTGCTCAGCATCACCGTGCCGCTGCTGCCCTCGACGGCGCAGAACTTCGGGCAGGGGCTCGCCACGGACTTCCGCGTGCTCGTGCTGCCCGTGGCCACGCTCACTCTCGGCAACATCGCCTACTACAGCCGCTACGTGCGCGCCTCGGTGATCGACAACCTGCTCGAGGACTACGTCCGAACGGCGCGCGCCAAGGGTGCCGGACCGCCGCGTGTTCTCATCCGCCACGTGCTGCGGAACTCGCTCCTGCCGGTCGTCTCGCTCATCGGGATCAGCCTGCCGTACGTCGTGAGCGGATCGCTCATCGTCGAGGCGCTGTTCGACTTCCCCGGAATGGGACTGTTGTTCTGGGATGCCCAGCAGGCGCGCGACTATCCCGTCCTGCTCGGCATCGTCCTGCTCGTCTCGGCGTCGGTCGTCGTCGGCAGCCTTGTCGCCGATCTCGCCTACGCCGCGCTCGACCCGAGGATCCGCTATGGCTGAGCGGGTCGCCCTCCTCGAGCACGACGAGTACACGCCGGCGCTCGCCTCCGGCCTGCCCGAGGAGGAGGACCGGCGGCCGGTGTGGATCGACAACCTCGCCATCTTCGCCGCCAACCGCCTCGCGCTCGGCGGTCTCGTCGTGCTCGTGGCGCTGGCGCTGTTCTGCTTCGTCGGGCCGGTCTTCTACCACGGGGACACCACCTCGGCGAACCTGCTCAACGAGAACCTGCCGCCTTCTTCGCAATTCCCCCTCGGGACGAGCCCCGAGGGCTACGACGTGCTCGCACAGCTGATGCTGGGCGGCCAGAGCACGCTCGAGGTCGGCTTCGCCGCCGCGCTCGTGGCGACGGTGTTCGGCACCTTGTGGGGCGCCTTCGCCGGCTACGTCGGCGGCTTCGTCGACTCGCTGCTGATGCGCGTCGTCGACACCGTCCTGTCGATCCCGTTCCTCTTCTTCGTCGTGCTCGTCGCCACCTTGCTGCAGCCGACGCTCCCGCTCATCGTCGTCGCCATCGCCTCGGTGAGCTGGCTCTCGACGGCGCGGGTGGTGCGCGGCGAGACGCTGTCGTTGCGAACCCGCGACTACGTCGTCGCCGCCCGCGGGTTCGGCAGCGGCCACGCGAGGATCATCCTCCGGCACCTCGTGCCCGGCGCCCTCGGCGTGATCGTCGTCAATGCCACCTTGAAGGTCGCCGACTCGATCCTGCTGTTCGCCTCGATGAGCTATCTCGGGCTCGGCGTGCCGCCGCCGGCGACGGACTGGGGAAGGATGCTGACGACCGGCATCAACAACGTCTTCGACAACTACTGGTGGCAGCTGTGGCCGGCGGGCATCGCCATCGTCGTGGCGGTGATCGCCATCAACACCATCGGCGACGGCGTGCACGATGTCGTCGACAAGCGGATCCGGACGGCGGCGGCGTGAGGCGCACCCCTGCGGTCGCGAGGGAGGCGGCAGCGCCGGGGGCGACGGGCGAGGAGGAGAGATGAGCGGGCGACAGCTCGAGCTGTACATCGACGGAGCATCGACCGGCGGCTCGACCGGCCTTCGCCAGGAGATCCGCAGCCCGGCCACCGGCGAGCTCGTGGCGACCGTGCCCGTCCCGGGCGAGAAGGAGATCCGACAGGCGACCGAGGCCGCCCGGCGTGCCCAGCGCCAGTGGGCGCGCGCCGGCGCCCACGAGCGCGCCACGCTCAACCACCGCATCGGCGACGCCGTCGCCGCCCGCAGCGACGAGCTGGCACGGCTGCAGACCCTCGAGCAGGGCAAGCCCCTTGCCGAGTCGAGAGCCGACATCACCGAGGCGGCCGAGCTGTTCCACCTCCACGCCGAGGACCTGATGCGCCTGGGGGGCGAGAGCCTGCCGGTGCGCGACGCGGCCAAGCGGATGATCACGTTCCGGCGCCCCGTCGGGACCTGGGCGGTGATCACGCCGTGGAACTTCCCGGTGCTGATGGCCGCCGAGTTCGTCGCCCCGGGACTCGTCACCGGAAACTCGATCGTGCTCAAGCCGCCGGCGCACACCTGCGCCGCGGTGCTCGGCCTCGTCGAGGCTTTCGAGCAAGCAGGCCTGCCACGCGGCCTTGTCAACATCGTTCCCGGCGACGGCGAGGTCGGCGAGCTGCTCGTGGCCGACCCGCTCGTCGACGCCATCGGCTTCATCGGCTCCTCGGCGACGGGCGCCAAGATCGGCGCCGCGGCGGGACTGCGCCGGCGCGTGATGGAGTGCTCGGGCAACGGCCCGCTCGTCGTCTGCGCCGACGCCGACGTCGAGCGCGCCGCACGTGCCGCGGTCTACGGCGCCTATTTCTGCGCAGGCCAGGTCTGTTGCGCCACCGAGCGCGTGCTCGTCCACGCCAGCCGCCACGACGAGCTCGTCGAGGCCTGCCTGGCGGAGGCGGACAAGGTCGTCCTCGGCGACCCCTTCGATCCGGCCACGACGCTCGGCCCGCTCAACAACGAGGCCGTCGCCGCCAAGATGGACCGCCACCTCGCCGACGCCCGCGGCAAGGGGGCGGTGGTGCTTTGCGGCGGCGGCCGGCGCGGCGGCATGCCGACGGCGCTGTACTACGAGCTGTCGGTCGTCGACCAGGTGACGCCCGAGATGGCGATGGCGCGGGAGGAGTCCTTCGGCCCGGTGGTGCCGGTGCTGAGCGCCGGCAGCGACGACGAGCTGATCGAGCTGGCCAACGCCGACGATCTCGGCCTTCAGGCGGCGGTGTTCACCACCGACCTGCGGCGGGCCTTCCGCTACGCCGAGGAGCTCGAGGTCGGCCAGGTGATCGTCAACGACTCCACCGACTACTGGGACATCGCGATGCCCTTCGGCGGAGCCGGCGGCAAGTCGACCGGCTGGGGACGGATCGGGGGCAAATGGACGCTGATGGACATGACCGACGTGCGGACCGCCGTCATCGACCTCTCCTGAGCGGGCGCGGCGCTGACCGCCGGATACCGCCCCCGCCGGCGCTGGACGGCGCTTCGCCGGTACCGCTCTGGCTCGACAACGCGGCGCGCCCGGCGGCGCGTCCGGCGTTGCGCGGCGAGTCGAGTGTCGACCTCGCCGTCGTCGGAGGGGGTCTCACCGGTCTGTGGACGGCGCTGCGGGCTCTCGAGCGCGGCCAGGCTGCAAGCGTGCTCGTGCTCGAGGCGGACCGGATCGCGGCGGCGGCGAGCGGGCGCAACGGCGGCTTCGCCGACGCCAGCCTCACCCACGGCCTCGCCAACGGCGCCCGCCACTTCCCCGGCGAGCTTGAGCAGCTCTGCCGCCTCGGCCGGGAGAACCTCGCAGCGGCGGCGGGGACGATCGCCGCCGAGGGGATCGACTGCGGCCTCGAGCACGGCGGCACGCTCGAGGTCGCCACGGCGCACTGGCAGCTCGCCGGGCTCGAGGATCTGGCCCGGCTCGCCCGCCGCTGCGGCGAGCGCGTCGAGCTGCTCGACGCCGAGCAGGTGCGCGCCCGCGTCCACTCGCCGGGCTACCTCGGCGGGGTGGCCCGCCCCGACACGACGCTGCTCGTCGACCCGGCGCGGCTGTGCTGGGGGCTGGCCGGCGCCATCGAGCGTCGCGGCGGTGCCCTCCACGAGGCGACGCCGGTCCTCGAGCTGTCCGCCTCAAGACCGCGGGGGGTCGAGCTGCGCACTCCGGCCGGAAAGGTGCGCGCCGACCATGTGGCGCTGGCGACGAGCGCCTTCCCGCCCCTCGTCCGCCGTGTCCGCCGCCGAGTGCTGCCGGTCTGGGACTACGTGATCGCCACCGAGCCGCTCGGCTCCGATCTGCGGGCGTCGCTCGGGTGGCGTGGACGCGAGGGGCTCGCCGACGCCGGCAACCAGTTCCACTACTACCGCCTCACCCCCGACGACCGGGTGCTGTTCGGCGGCTACGACGCCGTCTACTACTTCAACAACGGCATCGACTCCCGCTTCGAGCGCCGCCCTGCCAGCTTCGAGCTGCTCGCCGATCACCTCGTCGCCACCTTCCCGCAGCTGAGCGGCACCCGCCTCACCCACGCCTGGGGCGGAGCGATCGACACCTGCTCGCGCTTCTGCGCCTTCTTCGGCAACGCTGCGGGCGGCCGCGCCGCCTACGCCGCCGGCTTCACCGGGCTCGGCGTCGGCGCTTCCCGCTTCGCCGCCGACGTCCTCGTCGATCTCACCTTCGGCATCACGAGCGAGCGGACCGGCCTCGAGCTCGTGCGGAGAAGGCCGCTCCCGTTCCCGCCCGAGCCGATGCGCTCGGCGGCCGTGGCGCTCACCCGCCGCTCGCTCGCCCGAGCCGATGCCCGCGAGGGCAAGCGCAACGCCTGGCTGCGCACCCTCGACCGGCTCGGGCTCGGCTTCGATTCCTGACCGCAGCGCCGAGCGGCGTCAGACAATCGCCCCGGCGAACTCCTCGGCGCTGAACGGCCCGACGACGGCGAGCACCCGCCGCCCCCCGAGCACGCGCTCGGCGAGGCCGGCGATGTCGTCGAGGGTCACCGCTTCGATCCGGTCGAGGATCTCCCCGACGGTGAGCACGTCGCCGTGCAGCAGCTGGCTGGCGCCGATGCGGCTCATCCGGCTGCCGGAGTCCTCGAGGCTCAGCACCATGTCGGCGCGCAGGTGCCCCTTGGCGAGGTCGAGCTCGGACTGCTTCACTCCGTGTGCAGCGAGATCGTCGAGCTCGGCGACGACGAGACCGAGCACCTCCTGGACGCGCTCGGGGGCGGTCCCCACCGAGACCGCCAGCGTGCCGGCGTCGGCGTAGGCGGAGCGGTCCGAGACCACCGAGTACGCCAGGCCACGCTCCTCGCGGATCTTCTGGAACAGCCTGCTCGACAGGCCGCCGCCGAGGCTGTGGTTCAAGCAGGCGAGTGCGAAGCGCTCGGGCGAGCGGCGGTCGGGGCCCCGCACGCCGATCACGAGGTGCGCCTGCTCGGTGTCACGTGAGGTGACGTCGAGGGTGACGAGGTCACCCCCGGGGGCCTCGCGCTCGGGCGGGCGGCCCGCCGGCCGGCCGGCGAAGCGGGCGTCGGCGGCGGCGGCGATCTCGTCGTGGTCGACGTCGCCGGCAGCCGCCAGCACGACGTTGCCGGGCCGGTAGTGCTGCTCGAAGAACTCGCGGATCTCGGGCACGCTGACGCCCGTGATGACCTCCGGCAGCCCGAGGACCTCGCGCCCGAGCGGGTGCTTCGGGAACATCGCCTCGGCGAAGCGCTCCTGCACGACGTCCGCCGGCTCGTCGAGGTGCATGAGCACCTCCTCGAGGATCACCTGACGCTCGGAGTCGACCTCCTCGGCCCGCAGCGCCGGCTCGAGGAGGATGTCGCAGAGCACGCCGAGGGACAGCTCGAGATCGCTCGCCAGCGCCCGCACGTAGAAGGTCGTGTACTCCTTGGTCGTGAAGGCGTTCATGTCGCCGCCGACGGCGTCGATCGCCTCGGCGATCGCCCGGGCGCTGCGCGTCGGGGTGCCCTTGAACAACAGGTGCTCGAGGAAGTGCGAGATGCCGGCCTGGGCGTCGGACTCGTCGCGCGAGCCGGTTCCGACCCAGAAGCCGAGGCAGGCCGAGCGCACGCCCGGCATCGCCTCGGTGACGAGGTCGATGCCGCTCGACAGGCGCGTGACGCGTATCGTCTCGGCGCCGGCGCGCTGGGCGGCCGGCGCCGAGGGGGTCGCGCTCAGCGGCGGGGCCCGCGCCGGCGCGGACCGCCGCCGCTGCGCCCGCCGCCGCCGCTCGGGCGGCCACCCGGGGACGGAGCGGCGCTCTCACCCGGGCCGAGCTCGCCGAAGTCGGCCTCGAGCTGGCCGGCGAACTCGTCCTCGAAGCTGACACGGCGCGCCCCGCCGCCGGTGGGCGCCGAGGCGAGCTCTTGCGGAGCGCCGTTGCGTGCGGGCGCCGAGGAGGAGGGACCCGGGTCGGCGGCGCCCTCACGGGAGGAGGGCGACCCGCCGACCGGCTGGCCGTCCTCGCCGATCAGGGCGAGCGAGATCTTTCCCTGCGGGTCGATGTCCTGGACGAGCACCTCGACGTCGTCGCCGAGGTTGAGCACGTCCTCGACCCGCTCGACGCGGCGGCCACCGCCGAGGCGCGAGATGTGGAGCAGGCCGTCGCGCCCGGGGAGGATGTTGACAAAGGCACCGAACTTCGTGACGTTGACGACCTTGCCGCGATAGCTGGCGCCGACCTCTGCCGACGGCGGGTCGAGGATCAGCTCGATTCGCCGGCGCGCCTCGTCGACGGCCGAGGACTCCTTGGCACCGATCGTCACCCTGCCGACCATGCCGTCGTCGTCGACGGCGATGTCGGCCCCGGTCTCCTGCTGCAAGGCATTGATCACCTTGCCCTTCGGGCCGATGACCTCGCCGATCTTGTCGATCGGGATCTCGAAGCTGACGATCTTCGGGGCGTTGGCCTTGACGCTCGCCGCCGGTTCGGCGATCGCCCCGGCGATCACGTCGAGGATCGTGTTGCGGGCGTCGCGAGCCTGCAGCAGGGCCTCGGCGAGGACCTCGCGAGGGATCCCGTCGATCTTCGTGTCGAGCTGCAGCGCAGTGACGAAGTCACGCGTCCCGGCGACCTTGAAGTCCATGTCGCCGAAGGCGTCCGCGGCGCCGAGGATGTCGGTCAGCGTCGTGTACTTGCCCTCGGCGTAGACAAGGCCCATGGCGATCCCGCCGACGGGAGCCTTGATCGGCACGCCGGCGTCCATCAGCGACAGCGTCGAGCCGCAGACCGAGGCCATCGACGTCGAGCCGTTCGAGGAGAGCACGTCGGAGACGACACGGAGGGTGTAGGGGAACTCCTCCTCGCTCGGCACGACCGGCAGCAACGCCCGCTCGGCGAGCAGGCCGTGGCCGATCTCGCGCCGCTTCGGGCCGCGCATGAAGCCGGTCTCGCCTGTCGAGAAGGGGGGGAAGTTGTAGTGGTGGATGTAGCGCTTGGTGTCGTCGACGCCGATCGTGTCGAGCATCTGGCTCATCCGCGGCATGCCGAGGGTGGCGACCGAGAGCACCTGGGTGTCGCCGCGCTGGAACAGGCCCGAGCCGTGGGCTGTCGGGAGCAAGCCGATCTCAGCCGACAGCGGCCGGATGTCGGTCGGGCCGCGGCCGTCGATCCGCACGCCTTCCTCGACGATGCGCCGGCGCACGATCTTCTTCGTGCACGCCCGCACCGCCGCCTTGATCTCACGCTCACGCCCGGTGAGCTCGCCGGCGAGGGTGGCGAGGATCTCGGCCCCGGCGGCGTCGAGGGCGGCGTTGCGCTCGGACTTGGCGGTGATGGCGTTCGCCTTGGCAAGGCTGTCGGCTCCGACGGCGACGACGCGCCCGTAGACCTCGTCGTCGTAGTCGAGGACGAGCTCGTAGGAGATCGCCGGCTTGGCCCCGGCGCGCTCGACGAGCTGGCGCTGCAGGGCGATCGACTCACGGATCCAGGTCTTGGCGGATTCGAGGCCCTCGGCGATCACCTCCTCGGTGACCTTCGGGGCGCCTTGCTCGTAGTACTGCCAGGCGTCCTCGGTCCCGCCGGCCTCGACCATCATGATCGCCACGTCGGCCTCGCCGGAGTTGCTCTGACCGGCGACCTCGCGGCCGGCGACGACGAGCTCGAAGGTCGAGTCGTCACCCTCCTGGTAGCTCGGGTGCGCCATCCACCGGCCGTCGGTCGAGTACGCCAGGCGCACCGCCCCGATCGGACCGTCGAAGGGGATCCCCGAGATCATGAGCGCCGCCGAGGCGCCGTTGATGGCGACGACGTCGTGGGGGTTGGCCTGGTCGGCGCCGAGGATCGTGCCGACGACGTGGATCTCGTTGCGGAAGCCGTCGGGGAAGGCGGGCCTGAGCGGGCGGTCGATGAGCCGCGCGGTGAGCGTCGCCTGGTCGGTGGCGCGGCCCTCCCGGCGGAAGAACGAGCCGGGGATCTTGCCGGCGGCGTACATCCGCTCCTCGATGTCGACGGTGAGCGGGAAGAAGTCCTGCCCCTCGCGCACCTTGCGGGCGGCGGTGGCGGTGACGAGCACGATCGTGTCGCCGATACGCGCCAGCACGGCGCCGTCGGCCTGCTGGGCGAGCTTCCCCGTCTCGAACGACAGGGTGCGGTCGGTCCCGCTGATCGGGCCCGACACGGTGATGGCCTCAGCCATGTGTCTCCTTCTGGTCGTCGGCGCATGGCGCCGGTGACCGGCGCATCGCGCCGGTGACCAGTTCCCAGTCGTCGAGCTCCCGCAGCAGGTCGGGGGCCCGGCGACTGGCAGCTGGTCCTTGCGGGCACGGGCGCCGGCTGGTTGTCGGTGCGCCTCGGCGTGGCGGAGCGGCGGCCCGGCGCTGGGCTGCCCGCCGTTGCCGGCGACGTGGCGGCCGTGCCGCGACGAGCGCCGGGTTCAGGCCGTCAGCGGCGGATCCCGAGGCGGCCGATCAACGAGCGGTAGCGCTCGACGTCGTTCGACCGCACGTAGTCGAGCAGCCGCCGGCGATGCCCGATCAGCTTCATCAGGCCGCGCCGGGTGTGGTGATCACCCTTGTGAGAGCGCAGGTGCTCGGTGAGGTGGTTGATCCGCTGCGTGAGGATCGCCACCTGTACCTCTGGCGAGCCGGTGTCGCTCTCGTGCAGCCGGTACTCGGCGATCGCCGCCGTCTTGTCGGGCATGGTCGAAGCGAGCCTTCGTGGTTCGTGATCGTCCGTGGCTGGTCTCACCGGCACGCGGGCAACGGCCGGGGACGCGGCTGCGCCTCCGGGTCGGCCGGGGCCGACAGCAGCAGGATAGCAGCCGGCGACCGGGCGGCCGCCAGGGGTGCTGCTCAGGACAGGGAGGGCGCTCCGCCGCCGGTGACGACGAGCCAGTCCCACATCCCGTCGGCCTCGTGGCCGCTCACCAGGCAGGCGATGCGGTAGCGGCCGGCCACCGAGGTGACGAAGCTGAACACGTCCGTCGTGCCGCAGCCGATGCCGTTCACCGGGTCAGGGGTCGAGGCGCCGGGGAAGGCCAGCGGCCCTCCGGCGGGGGCGATCGGCACGTCGTCGAGCACGGCGCAGGAGTGCGTGAGCACCGTCGAGGCGTTGTGACAGGTGACGACCACCGTCCATCCGCTCGGCACGCGCACGGTGAGCGACCCGTTGGAGTAGCCGTCGAAGTTGAACCCGCCGTAGCCGCTCGTCTCGGCGGCCACGAGGTGCAGATCGACCGTGCGGCTGGCGGCGTCGACGGTCATCACCTCTGCCGGCGTCAGCCGCGCCTGCACGGCGGAGGTCCCTCCGCAGGCGGAGAGGGTGGCAGCGACGCCCGCCGCCGCGGCCAGCGGCAGCACGGCGAGGCGGCGCCGGCGCTGCCCTCGCAACCTTCGGCGACGGCGCGGGGCGGAACCGGGGCGCATGCGGCCGACGGTAGCGGCGGGAGCCGGCGGGGTCATACCGCCAGCGGATCGACCTCCACGCGGACGTCGAGCGCGCCGCCGGTCGGGGCGGCACCGGTCGGGGCGGCACCGGTCGGGGCGGCACCGGCGGGGGCGGC
>DAHUZG010000218.1 GCA_027306715.1 Acidimicrobiaceae bacterium | reverse complement strand
GGCCGCGCCGCCGCCCGTGCGGCGCGGCCCTCGCCGCGCCAGCCCGCCGGCGGCGAAGCGATCGGCCGGGTGAGGCGCCCTGAGGTCCTGACACCCTGACGCTTGCTCGTTGCGGCACACTTCGGCGGTGAGAGTGCTCGTGGTCGAGGACGACGACGCCATCGCCGACCCCCTCGTGGTCGGTCTCTCCACGGCGCAATTCGAGGTCGTCCGCGTCCGGACGGCTGCCGAGGCGCTCGCCGCGCCCCGCGTCGACGTCGTCCTGCTCGACCTCGGCCTGCCCGACCGCGACGGGCAGCAGGTGATCACCGAGCTGCGTGGCTCATCGCCGGTGCCGATCATCGTCGTCACAGCACGTGGCGAGGAGTCCGAGCGCGTCGCCGGGCTCAACCTCGGTGCCGACGACTACGTCGTCAAGCCCTTCGGCCTGCAGGAGCTGGTGGCGCGCATCTGGGCCGTGGCACGCCGCTCCGGCGGCCATCCCCACGGCCCCCCGACGCTCCAGCGGCTCGGACCGCTCGAGCTTGACCGGCGAGCACGGCTGATCAAGGTCGACGGCAAGCCCGTCGCCTGCACCCCGAAGGAGTACTCGATCCTCGAGCTGCTCGCCCAGGACCCGGGTGCCCTCGTCAGTCGCCAGGACCTGCTCGAGAGCGTCTGGGGGACGAATTGGTACGGGACGACGAAGATGATCGACGTCCACGTCGCCGCCCTGCGCAAGAAGCTCGGCCGCCCGTCGCTCATCGAGACCGTTCGCGGCATCGGCTACCGGCTGTCGGGCGCCGGCGACGACGCGGGCGCTGTCAGCGGGCAGGGCAGCGAGCCGAGGCGATGAGATGCGGGCCCGCCTGCTCGCCGGGTTCCTGCTCTTCGTCCTCGCCGTCACGATCGCCCTGGAGCTTCCCCTCGGACTGATCCAGCAGACGCGAGAGACGAGCTCGGCACGCCAATTCGTCCGCCGGGCGTCGAGCGCGCTGGCGGTGCTCGTCGGCGACGCCCTCGACCATGCCGAGCCGTCGCGTGCCGAGGAGGTCGCCACCCGCTACGTGCGCGGCCTGCAGATCGGCGTCGTCGTCTCCTCGGGCGGGAGGGTGCTGTTCCACCTCGGCGGCGCCAGCGCCGCCGAGGTGCGGGCGCCCGACATCTCACGCGCGATGCACATAGTCGGGTCGACCACCCGCAGCGGGGAGACGACGGCCGCCGGCCGCGACGTCCTCTACGCCGTCGACCTCGCCGACCGCGCCGACGCGAGCACCCATCTCGAGCGCGCCGTCGTCGTCGTCACCGAGCCGGTGTCGGTCGTCGACGACAACATCAACGACGAGTGGCTCAAGCTTGCCGGACTCGGGGCCGGCGTGCTCGTCGCCGCCGCGCTGCTCGGGCTGCTGATCTCGGCGTCGATGATCCGCCCGTTGCGCCGCATCGAGGCCGCTGTCACCGCCATCGGAGAGGGAGCGCTCGACACCCGGGCTCCGACCGAGAGCGGCCCGTCGGAGCTACGCGAGCTGGCCTCGGAGGTGAACGCCACGGCGGCGCGGCTGAGCCGCCTTCTCGACGCGCAGCGCGCCTTTGCTGCCAATGCCTCGCACCAGCTGCGCACACCGCTCACCGCCATCCGCCTCCGGCTCGAGCAGGCGCGCCAGACCGCGAACCTCGAGTCGGCACGCCAGATCGAGGCGGCGCTCGAGGAGGTGCGCCGGCTCTCTCGGATGGTGAACGCCCTCCTCGAGCTCGGGAGGGACCAGGCACGCCAGCCCGAACGGGTCCCGATCGACGTCGCCGGCGTCATCTCCGAACGCCTCGACGCCTGGCGCCCCCTCGCCGAGGAGCAGGGTCTCGACCTCGTCGGAGGGGTCGACAGCGACGGGCGCGGGCCCCTCGTCGCCCTCGCCTGCCCGGCGACGCTCGACCAGGTGCTCGACAACCTGCTCGCCAACGCCTTCGAGGCGACCCCGGCGGGGGGCCGCGTCAGTGTCGCCGCGACGGGCCAGGGCTCGTTCGTCGAGATCCACGTCACCGACGACGGCCACGGCCTCGCTGTGGGCGAGCACGAGTTGGCCTTCGACCGCTTCTGGCGCGGTGGCGATGCCCGCCCGGGCGGCTCGGGCCTCGGGCTCGCCATCGTCGATCACCTCGTGCGGCTCTCCGGCGGCTCTGCGGAGCTGAGGGCGCGTGCCGACGGCGGGACCGACGCCGTGGTCAGGGTGCCGGTGGCCTGACCCGGGGCGGCGGCGACCGGTGCCCCCTGCCAGCGGGTCCGCGCCGGCAGCGTCTCGCCGCGAAGCACGACGGCCCGCGCCCCGACGACGCACCCGTCGCCGAGCACCGTGTCGGGCAGCACCGCGGCCTGCGGGCCGACCGTGGCCCCGGCTCCGATCGAGATCGTGCCGATGCTCATCACGCGGTCGTGGAAGAGATGGCTCTCGGGGCAGCCGCCGCGGTTGACGACCGCTCCGTCGCCGAGGCTGACCATCTCGAATTCGGTGATGTTGAGGCTCTCGACCCACACGTCCTTGCCGACCTCGGCACCCATCAGACGGAGGTACGGCCCCATGAGGCGGGTGCCGTAGAGGCTGTCGATCAGCCAGCCGCCCGCGAGCACCTCCTGGCAGGAGTTGACGATCTCGTCGCGCCAGACAAAGAAGCTCCAGAGCGGGTGGTTCCCTGCCTTGTAGCGACCGATCAGCACCCACTTGACGGCGGCGGTGACGGCGACGGCGACCAGGCCGGCGACGACGACCGCCGGGCCGGCGAGGGCGATCACGCCAGCCAGGCCGAGGTGGCGGGCGACCTCGTCGAGCCCCTCGAGCAGGCCGACGCCGAGCACGAGGCTCACGGTCAGCGGCAGCATGATGCGTACAGCGTCTGTGGCGGCACGGCCGGCGACGAGCCGCGGCGGCGGGTCGACGGTGCGGCTGGTGTCGTGGCAGGGCGGCCGGCGGGGGAACTCGATCGCCGGCACGCCGAACCACGAGGTGCCGGCGGGGCAGTCGCGCGGAGGCGTCGACTGCACGCCGACGAGGGCGCCTGCGCCGAGCGTCGTGCCACCGTTGAGCAGCGCCGAGTTGCCGATGAAGCTCCCCCTGCCGACGCTGATCGGCTCGAGGTGGAGCCAGCCGTCGCGCGCCCGGCCGGTGTTGAAGACAACGTCGTCGGCGACGAACCCGGCGTCGTCGAGGCTGACGAGCGGGCTCAGCCCGATCGCCGTCGACACCTCCGCCCTCCGCCCGACGGGCACCCCGCACAGGCGAGCGAAGGGCCGTGTGTAGATGCTCGACCAGAGAGGGAACAGCGCCGCCCGGCTGTGAGCGAGCAGGTGGCCGTGGGTCCAGCTCGCCCACGCCACCTCGCCCGGGCCGTGCCAGCCCGGCCGGATCCGCCGGCCCACGGCGCGCACGGAGAGCCCCAGCAGCGTGGCGTAGACGACGAGATAGACAAAGGAGTAGAGAGGCGCCAGGAAGAAATAGGCAAGCGAGGCGTGGCCGATGCCGCTCAGCGGGACGCCGAGCGCCCAGACCGATCCGTAGGCCGGCACGAGCGCCAGGTACGGGAGCGCCGCGGCAAGGGTGATGCTGGCGAGATACGCCCAGTTCCACGCGGCACGCGGCGGCGGCGCCGGGGCCGCCGGCCAGCCGGCGCCGGCATGGCCGACCCGAGCCGCCGGCGACCCCGCCCAGCGCTCCCCCGAAGGCACCCGGCCGCTCACCACGCTGCCGGGATCGATCTCGGCGCCCTCGCCGACCGAGGCGCCGGGCATGAGGACCGACCGCGCCCCGATCCGTGCGCCGTCGCCGATCTCGACCGTGCCGACGACGAGATCGGGACCCTCGACCCACCACCCGGCGAGGTCCACGTCGGCCTCGACGGTCACCCGGGAGCCGATCCGGACGAGGCTCGCCGGCGAGGGGAGCGTTCCGAGCTTGCACTCGCTTCCGACAGCCACGCCGAGCAACCGGGCGATCCTTCCCGCCCACGGCGTGCCGGCGTACTCGTGGACATGCAACCCGGCGGCAAGGTGGTCGACGAACCAGAGCTTGGTGGCGACGAGCGAGCGGCGCGGATAGCGGCCCGGCTCGAGATGGCGCAGCAGCAGCCAGCGGGCGGCGGCGACAAGCGCCACCTCCCCGGGAACGCTGGCGAGCACGAGCCAGCTGAGCAGCAGCCACGGCCATGCGACATACGGCAGCACCTTGTGGCGGATGAGGTCGTCGAGGGCGAGCAGGCCGATGACGAGCTCGGGCACGTTGCGCAGCGCGACGACCGTCGCCGCGAGCAGCTGGACCCCGCCCCTCGGCCCCTCGGCAGGGCTCTCCACCGTCGCCGGCGCTGCCGGCGACGCCAGATCGTCGAGCCGGGCGGCCAGCTCGCCGAGCCGGCGGTGGCGGTAGATCTCGGCCACGGCGAACGACGGGTAGCGGGCACGAAGCTCCGACGCCACCCGGGCGGCGCCGAGGGAGGCACCGCCGAGGTCGAAGAAGTCGTCGTCCCGGCTCGACGGGCAAAGGCCGAGGTGGCGCTGCCAGACCTCGACGAGGTACCGCTCGGTCGCTGTCATCGTCCCGCTCGTCCCGCCGGTCCCGTCGAGCCGCCCGGGCCGGTCTGTCGCCAAGGGCGCGGCCGGCGGCCAGGGCAGCGCCGCCCGGTCGATCTTGCCAGCCTGCTTGGTCGGCATCGCCTCGACCGCGACGACGACCGGCGAGATGCCGGCGGGCAGGTGGGCGGCGAGGCGGCGGCGCACCTCGGCCACAGGCGCCTCGCCGATGACCCAGGCGACGAGGACCTTGTCACCCGCCCCGGTCAGCCGGACACCGGCCGCCGCAGCCCGCACGCCGGGGACGGCGTGCAGCCGAGCCTCGATCTCACCGAGCTCGATCCGCCGTCCGCCGATCTTGACCTGGTCATCGAGGCGCCCGAGGTACTCGAGCCCCTCCTCGCCTGCCCGCACGAGGTCGCCGGTGCGGTAGGCGCGCGGCCATCCGACTCCCGCCAGCTCGGCGAAGCGGGCGCTGTCGAGCTCGGGATCGAGATAGCGCGCCAGGCCGACGCCGCCGAGGACGAGCTCACCCGGCTCGCCGAGCGGCTGCAGCCAGCCGCCGGCGTCGACCACAGCGGCGTGCCAGCCCGGGATCGGCGTGCCGATCCGGACCGGCTCGCCGGCGACGAGGCGCGTCGCCGTGCTGACCACGGTCGCCTCGGTCGGCCCGTAGGTGTTCCACACCTCCCGCCCGCCGCCGGCGAGACGGGTGGCGAGCTGCTCGGAGCAGGTCTCGCCGCCGAGCACGAGCAGGCGCACCGCCGCCAGGTCCGCCGGCTCGAGCATCGCCGCGAGCGTCGGGACCGTCGAGACGACCGTGACGGCCCGGTCGACGAGGAAGCGGCCCAGCTCCGACCCGGCGCGGGCTAGCGCTCGGGGCGCCGCCACGAGGGTCGCCCCGTGACGCCAGGCAAGCCACATCTCCTCGCAGCTGGCGTCGAAGCCGACCGAGAGCGCAGCAAGGACGCGGTCGTCGGGGCGGACGGCGAACAGCGTGGACTCGGCGTCGACGAAGGCGGCGGCCGAGC
The DNA here is from genome assembly GCA_027306715.1 of Acidimicrobiaceae bacterium. Classification (GTDB taxonomy): domain Bacteria; phylum Actinomycetota; class Acidimicrobiia; order Acidimicrobiales; family Bog-793; genus DAHUZG01. Next base: position 106 of record DAHUZG010000218.1, on the reverse strand, counting down.
GGTGGGTCACGGCGACACCCTTCGGCGTCCCGCTCGAGCCGGAGGTGAAGATCACCCAGCAATCGTCCGCCGGCCCCGGCGGCCCCTGCGCCGCCGCCGGGGCGGT